>JADFYA010000416.1 GCA_015233285.1 Deltaproteobacteria bacterium
GGCGGACTTAAGTTGAGATTACCAATTCAGGCCGCCGACCGTTCCCTGGGAAGCGCGGGGTCTATTCCAATGTCATTGACTTAAGGTGCTGCGCGTATTGGAGCCAGATACCCAGGGTGGCGGGTCGATGTCATTGACTCAAGATTCCAGGCTTGGTTCTCGCATTACCCAGGGTGGCGCTGCACTGACCCTGGGCTAGTGTTTAATTGCATAAATTAGCGATAGTATTTCTGAGCTGTGAGCCCTTTACTTCTCTCTTTCGCCATATAAACGGCTTGGCGTTCTGACTGTAGGCCATCACATAGTCCTTGATTGCCTGGCACAGCTGTTCCACGTTCTGAAAGCTGGCTCCCCGTAAAGCCTTTCGGGAAAGTATGCCAAACCAAATCTCCACTTGGTTGAGCCAACTTGCAGAAGTTGGGGTGTAATGAAAAAATACATTGGGGTGAGCGGCCAACCATGTGTCGTTTCTCTTGTGTATACAGTAATTATCAAGAATCACATGGATTTCTTTATCTTGTGGAACCTCGGCCATTACCTGGTCCATGAACTCAATGAATTCTACACGCCTTTTGAGTTGGGTGGTTTGAGTGTGGATGGCCCCTGTGGCCACCTCCAACGCAGCAAATAGATTAAGGGTCCCATGTCGTTTATAAGTACTTTTAAGTCCACGAACGATCTTTCCATTGCTGGTATGAACATATCCAGTGGACCGTTCAAGAGCTTGAATGCTCGGTTTTTCATCTACCGATATCACCAAAGCATTCTCAGGAGGGTTCAAATAAAGACCTACAATGTCCGCTGCTTTGGCTGTAAACTCGGGGTCGGTACTTACACACCAACTCCGTTGGCGACACAGGCTTATCCCCTCTTTACGCAACATTCGCCATACAGCGTGGACCGAGGTGTCCAAGTGTTTTGCTACCGAGGGGCCGTCCCAACACGCTTGGCCAGTAGGCGGTGAAAGTTCCAGCGTCTTCAGAACACGATTGCGGAATTCATCATCATATTGTCTGGGCTTTCCCGAGCGTGGGAGATCATTAAGGCCCTTGATCCCATCTCGATCAAAGCGGCGTCGCCATCCAATAACTGTATTTGGACGTATCTTGAATTCGCGTGCGATTTCTGAAACAGGCTTACCCTGCAAACATTGCAGGATAATTTGGGCTCTTTCCACAAGACGAGCCTCCTTGGTTCGACTGCGAGCCCATTCCTCTAAAGTTTTTTTGTCCTTGTCTGAACAGCTTGGGATAGGTGATTTCTTGGGCATTAGAATTCCTCCTTTGCCCAAGATATACAATATATCATTTATTTTTGCAAGTAAACACTAGTTGTGGAAACAAAATGATTGAAAAAGAGGCAGAGAAACTCCTGCGAGGAGGGGTGAATACAGCCTTAGGGAAGGTTCCCGCCGAGGTTTGCCTCCGATGCGGAGACCGATGATATTCTCCGGAAACAGTCCGTTGTTTCGAACAGATTAGAGATAGGTTAAGCCGACAAGACACGGCGGGGTTTCAACCACTGGGGCGGTCTTTCTTTGTTCCAAGCTGTGGAGTCGATGGTTTTCCGAGACTATGACATTCATCCGGATCAAGGGGCTATGAAAACAGGATCTGAAATAAAGAACGTTACCGTGGTCGGGGCCGGCAGTTGGGGCACGGCTTTGGCCGATTTATTGGCCGAGACCGGTCGGCCGGTGACCCTGTGGGTTTATGAAGAAGAGGTCTGCGCCCAGATATTGAATGACCGGGAGAATAAAACCTTCTTACCGGGATTTAAACTGCACGCTGGCGTCACCCCGGTTCGATCCCTAAGCGCGGCTTTATCTCAGGCCGAGGTGGCGGTCCTGGTCTTTCCCTCCCACATCTACCGGGCCCTGGCCGGGGAAGTTAGCCAATATATCCCAGAGGGAACCATCTTAGTCAGCGCCACCAAGGGTATCGAGAACGAAACCGGGTTGCTGCCTACGGAAATCTTAGAAGACGTGTTTCCCGGAAGTTTTTACAAGAATATCTGCGTCTTGTCCGGTCCCAGTTTCGCCCGGGAGGTGGCGGCTAAAAAACCCACCGCGGTGACGGCGGCCGCCCATGACAAACAAGTGGCCAAACTGGTCCAGGAAATTTTCGCCGGGCCCTACTTCCGGGTATATACCAGCGTAGATGTCATCGGCGTGGAGCTGGGCGGGGCCATCAAGAACGTCATCGCCATTGCCTCGGGCATGATCGACGGCATGGATTTAGGCTCCAATACCCGGGCGGCCCTGATTACTCGCGGCCTGGCTGAGATCACCCGGCTGGGCAAGCACCTGGGCGCCAATCCCATGACCTTTTCCGGACTGGCCGGGATCGGAGATCTGGTCTTGACCTGCACCAGTAAGCTGTCTCGGAACTACTCCGTCGGGTATGAAATCGGCCGGGGCCGGAGCCTTACCGACATCCTATCCGGAATGGCCATGGTGGCCGAAGGGGTCAAGAACACCATGTCGATCAAGAACCTCTGCCGGCGCTTAAACATCGAATTACCCATCTGCGATGAAGTCTACCACATCCTCTACGAAAACAAATCTCCCCTCAACGCGGTTCGCGACCTAATGACCCGCCATCCCAAAGATGAACTTGAATATATTGTTTGACCCCTATCGACGTTATAATCAGCGGCGACTCGGGCCTGATCCGGTTAGGGTATGAAGGCTGAGTCGGTCTGGATCAAGGACAAACACTTATCGATAGTAAGTCCTTCATATATCTCGAACCATTGCTCCGTGTGACGCATATAGGCCAAATTGAAAGAATCGGGCCCGACGTATTCCATTCTGGCGAATTTCGCCTCGAAATACGGTACGACGGCATTGGGACTCGAGACGCAATATTTGGCGCAAAAATAGAAGTAGCCCCGATACCACTTGGTGTAGATATCGACTATGTAGTTCAACTCCTTATCTTCCGGCGCCGGTTTAATATGTTGCGGCTTCAAAATATCCTCGACCAAACGATCCGCCTTAGCTTGGATTTCAGATTTGACTAGATCGGACGGGATCGGTTTCTTGGCCCGAGGCGGTGAATAAACCCAGGTTTTCTTTTGCTTGGCCATTTTTATTCCTTTTGAAAGTAATCCACCTGTCGCCGTTATAGTCCTAAGTAGTTAACTAGGCTAAATGATAGTTCTAATCACCGAGTCCCATCCACAGCGCCAGCGACCGATTGATCTGAACCAAAAGCTGGCCACTGATTCGTCCGATTCGGTGGCGTAGACGTTCCCGTTTTATGGTTGAGATTTTATCAATCATGATTTGCGACGCCGCGCTCAACCCGTTTTCCGGCGTCGGCTCCACGGAAAGCCGAAATAGAGGCGCGTCGATAAGATAACTCGATATAGGACAAATAACCAC
>JADFYA010000417.1 GCA_015233285.1 Deltaproteobacteria bacterium
CTGAACTGATTTTCGGATGAGGATGAGAATGGCGGAGACAAAAACGATTTTGGTAGTCGAAGATAACGAAATTAATATGAAACTGGTCAAGACTTTGTTGACCATCAAGAATTACATTGTCTTAGAAGCCGGAGACGGGGAAAAAGGGATTGAACTGGCCCGGATTTACAAACCGGACTTGATTTTGATGGATATTCAGCTTCCGGGGATGGACGGGTTAACCGCCACCCAAGTGATCAAGAGTGAAGCCGATTTGAGCTGCATACCCGTTGTCGCTCTGACTTCCCACGCCATGCGGGGGGACGAGGAAAGAGCCCTGGCCGCGGGTTGTTCCGGATATATCACCAAACCCATTGATACGCGCAGCTTCCTCTCAAATATACATGCCTTTTTGAGCCCTTCCGTGTAGGTGGCGGGCGAACCGGCCTCCGCCCCGAACCGTCTCCTTATCCTTACCACTACCCGTCCCGCCTGGCGGTCTGGTTTCTCACTACTTCTATCATATAAATAATCTTAGAGATAATCAAGCCGCGAATGAGGTACCCCAGCGCGAATTGCTGGGAACCGGTCATCCCCCGGATACCGAAGGAATCAATTGTCTCATCAACTACCGGGGCTATCTTTCCGTTCATTTCCTTTTGCATGGCGGTAAGTTCACCTTCTTTAGTCGCGCCCCAGACGGCCGGGACAATGTAGGTGATCGGTCCGGCTAACAACTCGGCGCTGTATGTGGTGAAGATGGAGTTGGCCAGTTGGTCTATCAACGGCCCCACCACCCTGGACACGCTCAAAACATCCTCCGGTTCATCCTTTTTGAACGGTTTTGAGAAAAACTTGCTAATCAGATTCATAGCCGCCGCCTCCCCTCGGGCGCGAGATTAGTGTTACTGTGATTAAATTAAGAGGAAAACTTTATCGTTGATGATAACTCCTCTAAAGCCCCAACGGGGCGCACTAGGTTAGCCCCGTTGGGGCTTAATCGGAATAGGCTATTTTAAAAAAATTTAGCTCGTTTGTCCGTCTCTTAAATCAATGACATTGACCCGCAACACGTAACCCGCAACACGGACCGCATCAGTTGGCCGGTTTAAGATACTCCAAGACGTCGGCGATATCCTCACCCCCGGTTAATCTAAGAAACACTGATTCCAAATTGCTGTCGTGAAGCCCGGACAGGTCCCGGAGTTCATCGGGGGTGCCCAAGGCGATAATCCGGCCGTGGTCGATGATGGCCACCCGGTCGCAGACTTGCTGCGCGATCTCCAGAGTATGGGTGGACATGAACACTGATCCCCCTTCGCTGACCAGATGGCGGAAAATATTCTTGACCAGCCTGGCTCCCCGAGGGTCGAGACCAACCATGGGTTCATCCACCACCAGCATATTCGGTTCATGGATCAAAGCCGCGGACATAACCAGCCGTTGCTTCATCCCATGGGAATAATTCTCGATAAGTTCATTTTCCCAGCCGTCCAGCTCAAACAGAGCCAGTAACCGGGTAATCCGGGACATGGCCCGGGACTCCGGCACTTGATACAGTCCACTGATAAATCGGAGAAATTCCGTGCCGGTCAATTTCTCATACAAAAACGGCCGATCCGGGATAAACCCGATCTGAGCCTTGGCCTCTTCCGGGTGTCCGGCCAGGTCGAGCCCATTTATGATGACCCGGCCCGAGGTGGGGCGCAAAATGCCGGCCATCATCTTAATGGTCGTGGTCTTGCCTGCTCCGTTGGGGCCCAGAAACCCGAAAACCTCCCCCGGCCGCACATCCAGGGATATGCCGGCCACCGCCCGGACCCGGTTAAACTGTTTGGTCAATTCTATTAGTTGAATCATTTGGACTCCAAAACCTCCGCTTCCAACCGCCCGATCAAACCACCCACAACCACCTGCTGCTCCAGCCCTCCCCTGGCAAAACTGATATGAGTCGCATCAGCCGGAAACTGGCCCAGGGTCGCGTCCATGGATATCCATCGCCCTACATAAGCATCGCACCAGGCGTGATAATAAAATTTGTCTCGAAAGTAACCCAGGCCCACGGCCACCCTGGCCGGGATACCGGCCGCCCGCAACAAGGCCGTCAACAAGGCCGCATGCTCGTTACAGTCTCCGGCCTTTGTCTGGAGAGTCTCCAGGGCATTGGGCACGGACAGCGTGGGGTGTTTCTTTAGATTTTGGAAAACCCAGATATTTAATTTGCGGGCCGCGGCCTGGGCCATATGCTCATCGCCCAGAATTTTCCGGCTCTGCTCTATGATCTCGGGGGCATCACTTTGGATCAATAAATTCGGGGCCAGGTCCGCCTCCATCTCCTTCCCGCTGTAGGTCCGGATAGGGGTTTTCGACCAGTAAATCTCTTCTTTCCTGATCTCCAATTCATCGCCGGTGAGCTTTTGCCGCTGGTCGTTCAGGTTATAATCACTGAGTTTAATTCCGCCCAGTTTTATCTTAACATAGGTTGTTTCGCGGGGATTCTTGATGGAGTTCTTGACCGGCACGGCCGCCGCGGCCAGTAAATCGGGACCACCGCTACCGGCAATATCGGCCGTGGCCTCGGTGTCGGTGGACAAGACCAGTTTGAAGCCCAGCAGCCCCTCTTCCTTCAAGGTCCGCCCGGTCTCATCGATCCAGGACTTGACCTTGATACCCATAAAATCCATGACCACGGGAATGGCCCGATATGTCATCCCGCCGATGGGCACATTCTCTCGGGGCAGCACCTTGATGGTGGTAGTTTTGTAAGCCATGGTGGCGGGATCAAACAAAGGCAATTGCAGCGTCGTCCCGGGCGCCGGGTTACCCATGGCCAGGTATGGTCCCAACGCCAGAGGCATGTATGGGGGCTCCTTAATCGGCAACACGGTCTGGGACTCCCGGCCCCCGGTTCTAGTCTTAAGGCTGATTTGGTCCGGCGACACTTCCCCGGACAGATAAAAATTAACCAGGCCCGACATAAGGTGAAAATCGAACGAAATCAGCTTAAAATCCGGAGTGACCCGGCATCCCGTCAGGGTTCTGATTTCCTGGATCTGGTCCATAATGTTTAGACGCATAAAAGTCTTTTCCCGGAGATGGAAACCGGATCCTTCCTGGACCAGGCTGGAACTGGAAAATCCAATCTTGCGGCCCTTATAATAGATGGACATCCACCTGTCGCCACCCATTATCCCGGCCAGATCCTCCACCTTAGGCAGGGATATCAGGCCGGAGACCTGAGGAAAATAGACGCGCTTAACCAGGACGCCCAACATGACCAGCCAGACGGCCACAATGGCCGCGCCCAGGACCAGGGCCGGTTTGGACCGGGCAAAATGCCTGGCCGATGGCTGGGGCGGCGTATTTTGGGTTGACGGCGTCATCGGCGGTTCTT
>JADFYA010000418.1 GCA_015233285.1 Deltaproteobacteria bacterium
TCAAGACATATCTAATGATTGGAGTGTGTTTCTTATTGTATACCCAACTGCTCGGTTGTGGCGTATTGATAGACGATAAACAGATGGCGCCGCCACCACCGCCGGTGCCGCGATTCAAGCTGAATAAGGTGGCTGTATTGCCCTTCGAAATCCCTTTTCAGGCCGACAACCCGCCTAGAACGGCCCGATGCCCCATTAGCGGGACATTGTTCACCCCCGGCCAGGTCAAGCCCGGACAAGCTGTTTTTATGAGTAATTCCCTGATGAGCCGCCTCGCCGGCCGAACAGCCTATCAGATCATCCCACCTGAACATGTCGAGGGAATCAAAGCCGGCATCATGTCCTACGAGGTTAAGACTTCACCCCTGGCCCTGGTCCAAGAAGTCGGTAAGGCCCTGAATGCAGATGCCGTGTTGGTATGTTATCTGTTTAGATTTCAAGAACGAGTGGGGACGGCCCTGGCCGCGGAGAGTCCCGCATCAGTTGCCTTTAGTTTGAACATGGTCAGTACGTCCAATGGTGAGATCCTCTGGCAGCGGGTGTTTGATGAGGCGCAGCAGCCTTTAATGGATAATGTTTTAAATCTTCAAGCATTTTTTCAGCGTGGGGTAAAGTGGTTGACGGCTGAGGAGCTGGCCCAGGCCGGACTTGACTACACTTTGAAGAAACTGCCTCAATAGCCTGTGGAGTTGCTGTCTCCAGTGGGTTGAGAATAAGCATATGGTCGATGGACATACCGGGCTCGGTGACATTCTGTCGGAAGTAAGAGCGCAATTGTGGTCGATGAGGGAACTCGGGTTGGACCGGCTGGCCCTTAAGGTCCCGGCTCCCCCGAAGCAAGCGCAACATTCCCCCTTTAATGGGCCGCGAGATCGTCACGCTCCCATCAAGGATGAACTCCAGCCTGTAATTAAACCGGCGAAGCCTGTGGTGGCGGTAACTCCGGCGGCCGGTTTTCATCTGCCTGAGGTCGGTAACGCCTCATTGGAGGATATTCGGCAGGAACTGAGAGATTGTAAGCGTTGCCGGCTTTGTCAGGACAGGACCAATATCGTTTTTGGTGAGGGGTATGACCGGGCCCGCCTGGTTTTCGTTGGGGAATGGCCGGCCCAAGATGAGGATATGTCCGGTCGACCCCTGGCCGGGACTACCCCGGGTTCAGCCGGGGAGATGTTCACCAATATTTTAAAGGCTATTAACATCAGCCGCCGGGAAGTCTATTTGACCAGTGTCGTCAAATGCCGCCCCCCGGCAAATCGGAAGCCGGATAAGGAAGAGATAGACACCTGCCGCATTTTTTTGGAAAAGCAGTTGGCCGTGATCAAGCCTCAACTAGTCTGCGCCCTGGGACAACTGGCCACCCAGGTGTTGCTAAACAGCTCGGGACGGTTAACTCAACTTCGGGGTAAGTTTTATCAGGTCGGACCATTTCAAGTTCTACCCACCTATTATCCTGCTTATCTTCTGACCAATCCCAAAATGAAAAGGCCGGTCTGGGAAGACGTCCAACTCCTGGCCGGGGTGTATAATCCAAAATCATGATTAGTTTCCGCTGAGCAGGGACAAGACCAGGTCTGCCGCTCTATTGGACGCACCGCCTTGGCCTAAGGCCGTTTTTACCTCGGTCAGGCCGGCCAACATCCGGCCACGCTTAATCGGATCATGGAGCAAGGTGAGGGCCTCAGCCGCCAACCGGTCCGGAGTGGCCTGCTCCTGGATCAGCTCTTCCACCACCTTGCGGCCGGCGACAAGATTGACCAGACTGATGAAATCAACCTTGATGACGCTGCGGCCGATCAGGTAGTTGAGTTTTGTCACCCGATATGTCACCACCAGGGGGCACCCGGCCAGGGCCGTCTCCAAGGTCGCGGTCCCGGACGCAACCAGGGCGACATCGGACACGGCCGTCACCTGAAAAGACTGCATGGTCGTCACCAGCACCTGGACGGAAGACATTTTTTTGACCATGTCCTGGATGGATCGGCTATCCAGGGTCGGGGCCACGGGCAGGACAAATTGAAGTTCTGGTTGACTTTTGGCCATAATGGCCGCGGCTTCCAACATCGCCGGCAAAATCAGCGACACCTCGCCCCGCCGGCTGCCGGGCAACAGAGCAACCAACGGACGGGACGGATCCAACCCCAATGTGCTAGTAACTGTTGATTTTTCGGGTGGCTCACCTAACGCGTCCAGCAGGGGGTGCCCGACGAACGTGGCTGGGACGCCGGCCCGGGAGTAAAATGCCGGCTCAAAGGGTAGGATGACGGCCAGATGATCCACCAGCCGGGCGATGGTTCTGACTCGGCCGCGGCGCCACGCCCAGACCTGGGGGCTGATATAGTAAAAAACCTTGATGCCTCGCGCCTTGGCGGCCCGGGCCAGGGCCAGGTTGAAGTCGGGAAAGTCGATCAATATCAACAAATCCGGTCTCGGCTCCGAGTCCATTCGCCGGATCATCCGCCTAAAGATTTTATACAGCGAGGCAGCCTTAGGGAATATCTCCTGGAAACCCATCACCGCTAAATCGTGCGTCTGGGCGACCAGGCGGACTCCAACCGAGGCCAACCGGGTCCCGCCAATACCCTCAAACGTGATGTCTTCCCTGCACCTAGTCTGGATAGACCTGACCAAATTGGCGCCGTGGAGGTCTCCGGAGGCCTCCCCAGCCACGATTAAGATTCTCTTCATAAGATATTATCCTCAAATTTTGTTCGTCTGAAATCAAAAATCCTTCATCTCTAAGTTTAGCCATTCAAATAGAGGCACCCCGCCGGAGCCTCCATCCAAGTAACCCGTCTCGCAGCCTCCAATCCCGATTGTTCCTCCTGGCTATAGCACAATCCGATCAAGAGGGCAACCAGTCGGCCATGTTTGAGATGCCGGGCGATCCGCTTCATCGTCCGAACTTTGATTAGGCTGGTTGACTATGAGTGTTTGCGGAGGGGCCGTTACAGGTGGGTATCCTGCTTTCATCATCGACCTGATTTATAAGCATAATCATGGTCAGACCTGATCAGTCCGAGAGTGGCGGCAGGGAAAAAATTGACATCGGCTGATTTCCGAGCTATATGATATTTTAGAAGAAAAGTATCCAATGATGCCTTGTCAACAGTATGTATCATGACTCACCCTGGTAATATATTGTGGCAATTCCCTCGACAGGTGATGGTGATACTGTTATAATGGAACTTCAGGGGTACCCTGATCCTTTTATCCGATTTCGGGTGACGGCCTCGGTCGTTCTTTATTGCACTCAATAGAAAAGGGTGCCGCTAGCCGCTTTGATCAACCAGTTAGACGATCCGGGAACCTTGAGAGCGCTACGGAGGAGGGCGGCCACGGTCGACTCCATAGAAGA
>JADFYA010000419.1 GCA_015233285.1 Deltaproteobacteria bacterium
AGTGGTGGATTGAAGATCTGGGCAGTAAGAACGGCCTGGCCGTCAATGGCCGGCGGATAACATCTGCCGTTCCGGTCAAGCGGAATGATAATATCAAGATAGGCCAGATCATTCTGGTGATGCTATAATTTGGTTTTGGCCGACATTACGAAAATAACGGGAATTGACTGGAATCAGGCGGCCGAGGTGTTCAGTCGAGCCGGTTGGTCCGACCGTTGGGCGACACTTTAATGAAGGAGGTATTAGAATGAAAAGTCGAATAGTTTATGCGCCGTCTATATTTTTTGCTCTCGCCATGTTCATTATGTTGACATGGGGCAGCGGCCTGGTCCTTGCGGGACAGGACGATGTGGCGATTGATAAGGTCCGGTTGAGTTTTAATGCCGCATTTAATGAAGGTAACCTTAAAGCCATGGAGCAACTCATTGACCTCAACGCCATTTGGCTGCCGTCTGGAAAGCCGTCAATTGTCGGTAAAAACAACATCATGGCCCATTATACAAACGTTTTTGCCGGAGCGTGGTCGAAGCTTGAGCTAACATCCGGTGATATCCAGGTGTGCGACGGTTGGGCTTTCATGAGCGGAGATAACATCCGGGCTGATACGCCAAAGGCGGGCGGGACAGTCAAGCAGGTCTCCGGTCATTATCTGTTTGTCCTTAAGAGACAGCCGGACGGCACCTGGAAGATCGCTCGTGATATCTGGAATGAGACAGTGAAACCATAAGGGGAGCCCAGATAAAGGGACTTTGCGTTGTCACCATGAACAATGGGGGCCGACCACTTTTATCCCTTGATGGCCATAACCGGAGCTTTTCAATTAGAGACCATCGTTGACCTGACTTTTTGTGGCTTCACCACCCAGACAACAAGTTGTCTGGGTCACCCGCCTTCATGTTGCGCCGTGAATCAGCAAAAAAAACAGGCCCATCCCGTGGACGCGCCATAGGCGCACGCGCAGATGGGCCAAAGTGATGTGCAGGTTTGTGGGTAATTTTAAGCGATGGATTTTTCAGGCCGGAACAGGGTAAAATTATCTGAAGAACTGTCAGGAGGCGTTCAAGAGGAGAGTTTTCTTTAAGACGTTAACTAAGCCGCCGAATTTATATTTTCATTTTTTATAGTTATGTTTGGCTGGGGGACGAGGATTCGAACCTCGGTCCACAGATCCAGAGTCTGCCGTCCTGCCTCTAGACGATCCCCCAAGCAGCAATCAGTAGTGTTAGAAAATTACCCGCCGGTTGTCAAGAAGATTTTTATATTTTCTGATTATTCGCATTTTATTCAGATGTTATGCCATTACCTGAAATAGCCGGGGCCGAGATTCAAGGCCACCGGGGCCGGACATGAGGCATGGCCAGGCGGCAAGGCCGGAGGCACGCGAAGAGCATTGGCAATTATTACTATATATAGTAATAATTTCTTATTAAGAAAACGGGCATCGGTTTGGGTATGGCTTAGTTTTGTATTTTGTTTGTATTGCAAGTAGTTATGGCAAAGTAGGCCATTGGCACGTCTTTTGAAAGAGTAAGAAGACAACAGGCCACTATCTCCTCTTCCAATCTCTGCCTGAGGGGAAGCCGGCCGATTGATCTCGTTTCAAAGGAGGACGACCATGGCACGCAAAAAGAATATCAAGTCCGCGTCTTCTATCTATCTCGACCAGCCGGAGTTTGACCTTTGGGCCGCCGTCTTGATGCAGGCTGTCGAGGACTATAAGGAAGGCGACCTGGACGCCAGATTTTATCTGACCAAGGATGACGACAATACCGGCTCGTTTAATTGGATCTGCTCTATGTTTGACGTTGAGCCGGATTATATCAGGAACAAGCTCCATCTCAGCAAAAAGGAGCGGATAGAGGACCGGTTTCCTTCGAGCATCAAGCAAAGCCGCCGCCTCTATTCCCTATATCGATCACGACCCCAGGCGGCCGCGGCGCCGGCCCATTAACTTGCAGGTTGCGATCGTTTCTGCCCTTCCCGCCGGAGACAGAAGGCCGGCGGGCCGGTGCAGTTCTGAAGACTTGCCGCACTCCGCCTCAGCGGACATGGCTTGCCGGTTCTGTGGGACGGGCTGCGGCACCAGAGACGAAATTCGGGGCTGCATATCCCCTCATGGGCCTCGGACGTGATTGACTTATTCAGGCCGATGTTGTAGTTTGGCTGACACGGTTAGGCGCCGGCCGGTTCCATTTTGTCGGACGCGGCCTCATGTGTCGCAGATGACGACCCTGATTTAGTTGCGCAGGATGATTGCCGGCATGTCGAAGTCAAATTTTGGCCTGAACTAATTGGAGGAGTAATGTTTAAAGAGGATAGGCGGGAATCCAGGTTTTGTTGGGATGATTTAGGGGACATAAATGAGGGCCGCCCAGGGTTGGGATCGATGACTTCCGTAGCCGTTTATCGGCTGATGCAATACACCCTGCGGGACGTCCTGGTCAGCCGGTATGATCCCGACACGGCCGGACAAATTTTCTATGAAGCCGGGCTCGTGGCCGGGAGAAATTTCTACTCAAATATGTTGACCAGCGGGCTGGCCTTCCCGGATTTCATCGCTGAATTACAGAAGGTAATGAAAGACCTGGCCGTCGGGATTCTCCGAGTCGAGGGCAGCGACCTGGAAAAATTAGAGTTTACCTTGTGCGTTTATGAGGACCTGGACTGCTCCGGACTACCCATGACCGACGAGACGGTCTGCGATTATGATGAAGGTTTCATTGCCGGCATCTTGGAGACATACACAGGGAAGCGGTTTGTGGTCAAGGAGATCGACTGTTGGGCCACCGGAGACCGGGTCTGCCGCTTTAAAGCTCGTCCCGCCCCCGATGAAGGTTAACTCACCGTGCCGTTTGCGAACCGGTTGTTAGCAGGCCGGCCGGTTCAGAGGCCCTCAAATTGGAGGGGCGATGGTCACCAGTAGCCGCAGGTCCGTTTTGGCCCGGAGTCCATGTGGCTCGCTGATATCGCTGATCAGTACGTCTCCTGCCGTGGCCGGGATGGATTGGCCGTCTTTTCCCAGGAATTCACCTTCGCCGGCGATAATGACCAGACTCACCTGACCTTCGATGTCGTGGGAATGCACCGGCAACTCTTGCCCCGCCTTAAAATTAAAGTTTAGAATCTTGAAATAGGGAGAATCGTGAACCAACAGCCGCTTAAACGCTTGTTCAGAAAATCCCTGGGTTTCGTACAAATTGGTTTTATTCATCGCCGACCCCTTTTTCGAGGCTCTTCGCTATTTCAAATGGGTAAGTGAAAATTTAGCTTCCCGGCGATCAGATAAATTATGGTGGTTAGGTTCTTGATTGACCGGTACCCTCTCGCCTTGGCTTTAGCCGCCTGAATGAGACTGT
>JADFYA010000041.1 GCA_015233285.1 Deltaproteobacteria bacterium
TCCGTCTTCACCCAGGTAAAAGAACTCATTGAAAAGAGTGGCGGACGTGTGACCGCATCTGAGTACGACCAACGGTCTGGAAGTTTATATCTCATCAACGCCTATATTCCGGCCGATAAATTTCAGGATATTTGCCGGGACCTGACTAAGATAGCTGATTTGACTTGCCCCCATCCCACTCCAGGCGCGGCACTTGACCATAACCTTCAGGTCAGGATCAAGCTGCTCCCCAATTAGCCGACTGCCTCTAAATTCCGGTTCTGTCCATTCCACAGATGTGGTGTGATCCACTCCTGGCCTTCATAGTCACCAAGCCTGAAATCCCAAATTTTGCTTTCCCAATTGCCTTGATATATTATCAAGTTATATAAGAGGTTCAGAAAATTTTGCCTGTCTGTATGATCAAGGTCAAAAAAATGGGAACTTTTCCAAATCTCCATTGTCTAAGAATTCAAAAAGAGTCAACTCAGACCGGCAGAAGGATGTGTCGAACTAATCAGACATCAATTAGACAAGAGGAGGAACAGGCATGAACCAATGGCAGAAATTTTTTATCTTGATCCTGGTCATGGTCTCTAATCTGATGACCATGGGAGAAGTCTTCGGGGCTGAAGCAGAAGAGGGCAAGACCCTGTCACCCTATTTTTGGGTGAAAACCGACGCGGGCGAAACAGATCAGTTACCTCTCAAATCAACTTCAGCCGAGGTGAATGTTTCCGGCGTCATTGCCGATGTGACGGTGAGCCAGGTCTATAAAAATGAAGGGAAAAGTGTACTTGAGGCTATCTACATCTTTCCGGCCTCAACCAGGGCGGCGGTTTACGGGATGAAGATGACCATCGGCGAACGGACCATCGTCGCCAAGATTCGTAAGAAGGAAGAAGCCAGAGCCGAATATGAACAGGCCAAAAAGACGGGTCGGACAGCCTCGCTGCTGGAACAACAGCGGCCCAATACCTTTCAGATGAACGTGGCCAACATTTTGCCCGGCGATGTAATCAAGGTGGAACTTAAGTATACGGAGTTGCTTTATCCGACTGATGCAGTGTATGAATTTGTCTATCCCACCGTTGTCGGCCCGCGTTATTCCAACCAGCCGGCTGAGGTGGCTCCGGCTTCGGAGAAATGGATATCCAATCCTTACCTCCACCAGGGTGAGAAACCTTTATATACCTTTGACTTCAGGATGCAAATCACCGCCGGTTTACCCCTTGCGGATATTATCTGTTCCAGCCACAAAACAAAAATAGACTATACCGACCAGAAAACAGCGTCGATCAAACTCGACCCCGTGGAGGCATCCGGAGGCAACCGGGACGTGATCGTGAAATACCGACTGGCGGAAGACAAGATCGAGTCTGGTTTGCTCCTGTCAGAGGAAAGTGGGGAGAAATTCTTCTTGCTGATGATGCAACCCCCCAAGAAAGTTATAGAAAAGCAGATCACTCCAAGGGAATACATCTTTATAGTTGACGTTTCCGGGTCTATGCACGGATTTCCACTGGAAATCTCCAAAAAACTCTTGAAAGATCTGCTCGGCGGTTTAAGATCGACCGATGTCTTCAATGTCCTTTTGTTCTCCGGTGGCTCGACAGTGATGTCCGATTGTTCGCAGCCGGCTATTCCAGAGAATATTCATAGAGCCGGTGGGATGATCGAACTACAGACCGGCGGTGGTGGTACGGAGTTGTTGCCGGCCTTGAAGAGGGCTTTAGCCTTGCCAAGAACAGATGGTTACGCCCGAACCATAGTCATCGTTACCGATGGGTATGTGACTGTTGAGGAAGAAGTTTTTGATCTGATCAGAAATAATTTAGGCCAGGCCAATATCTTTTCTTTCGGAATCGGTACGGCGGTGAACCGTCATCTGATCGAAGGAATGGCTCGGGTAGGTTTGGGAGAACCGTTTGTGATCCCCAAATTACAGGAGGCCCCGGAAAAGGCAGCCAAATTCAGGCAACTGATTTCCTCACCGGTGCTGACCGGAATTAAGGCCAGGTTTCCTGGGTTCGAGGTTTATGATGTGGAGCCTGCCGGAATCCCAGATGTGCTGGCCGAACGTCCGGTAATGGTATTTGGTAAGTGGCGTCACCAACCCCAGGGTAAGGTGGAGCTGAGTGGAGAGGCCGCGGCCGGCCATTTTCAGCAGACGATTGAAGTGAGCGGAGCTAAGGTATTAAAGGCGAATGCATCATTAAGATACTTGTGGGCGCGGCATAAAATCAGTCTGTTGTCCGACTACAACAAGTTACGGGTCGACGATAAACGGGTCAAAGAAGTGACCGAGTTGGGACTCAAATATAACCTGCTGACTGCCTATACGTCATTTGTGGCGGTTGACGACCAGGTACGGCGGCAAGGTGATCAGGTGGTCGAAGTCCGACAACCTTTGCCCCTACCTGAAGGGGTGTCTAATTATGCCGTCGGCGGGGCGGCCAGAGGGCATGGAATAGGGATGCCGGTTCCGGCACAAGCCCCGGCTGGAGCACCCAAAATGAAGAAAGCCAAAGCTGAGACTCGTGATACCGATGCCTTACAGTCCGAAGTCACCGGAAAAGAATCCGCCGCCGCTACTCGACAAGCAAAAGTGTCCGTGGGTCGAATCGCCGCCGGACCTGGTTTGTCAGAAGCAGCCATCAGGGCGGAAATGGAAAAGCAAATTCACGGTATCCTCAGTTGCTTGGCGGCTCAAGCGGCCAGTCCATCCGGGCAAAAAAATGAGTTGAATATTACTTTGTCCGTTGATCCTCAAGGTGGGGTGGCAAAGGCGGAGGTGGGCGCAAATTGGAAAAAGTTCGTTTCATCCAAGCAGTGCCTGTTGGATGTGATTAAGAAGATGCATTTTGTCCCTGGACCAGGTGGGCAAACAGTCCAGGTGACCATTACCCTGGTCTTTTCCTAATATTTGACGGCGTGACGGGCAATGGCCTTTTTCTAATCGTATCACGGAGGTGGAGTTCGGTGGAGAGGTGCTCGGATGGGTCAGGCACCTTGATACCGGCTCCATGAGTCTTAGGTTGGAAGAGCTTGGGTCATGACAAACCCAGTCTCATGGTTTCAAAGATGATCTCAATGAAGCAATCATGACTAAGGGCACCAACCACCTTTATTTGAAAAGGAATTGCTTCTATAAATGAATATACCGATCAATAAGACTGATGTTTTTGGGCTGGTAAAGCCGGCCATAGACGCTCATACGCTAGGTATTAATTCTGTTGCTCAGATGTTGCAGGATTGTGGCCTGCATGCCGTAATTGGAAACGCCGAAATTAGCCAGGCGATTGAAAATCCAGATTCATCGGCTAATATCAAAATCATAGAAAAATGGATTCAGTCAAAACAAATAACCAGATTGGGATTTAGTTACCGTTTAGATCCTGCAGATGGATTTACCATTTTTACCAAGCTAATGTATCAGTTCAGAGAATGGCAATTGCTCGCCGAATCTGGAGGACCGATTCGAACAGTATATTTTGCCGGGCTTCCATACGCTTGTGACTTAGTTCAGAGCGAATTCCTGGATAGAGTTATAGTGTTCAGCGGTGATGAAACGCCCCGCGAGACCCTAGACAAGCTCGGCATTTCAGATTCTTTCAATAGTTTTCAGACAAAAAGCCAGATACAATATGACAGTACGTTACAATCGTTTGGTCGTGAACTCATTAATAAAGGCGAATACACGCAAATACAACCTTTAGACCGTTCGAGTTCGTCAGGTTTCGGCACTAGAAATGATTCATTGGTTAAAAGAATTGAGCATGGTCTGGCTAAAGATTTGCCTCCTCTCATTCGAACTCATGTTGGTCCTTATCTGGCCAATCGTACGGAGGCCTTGAAACTATTCTTAGAGTGGTGCAGGCAGTTATCAAAGTCAGCATTATTGGATATACTTTCAATAGGCACATCGCAACTGAGTCAGTCTCATTTCGGCGAAGAATGGAAAGACATGCCTAACGGCGGAGGCTTGCCCATTAACTCTCCAAGAGAATTCAGTGACATCCGGGAAGCTGCCCGGCCAATGTTGGTCAGGACTTACGCGGGCACAACAAGAATGCCTGAACTCGCTCATATGTATGAAAAAACAATCAACATTGCCTGGCATACCTTTTCGTTCTGGTGGTTTTGTAAAATAGATGGCCGTGGTCCTTTATCAGTAATCGATAATCTAAAGATGCATTACGAAACACTCAAAATCGTGGCTCAATACGGTAAACCCTATGAGCCAAATGTTTCACACCATTTTAGCTTTAGGGGGTCCGATGACGTAACTCAAATTGTCTCATCTGTTTTGGCTGCCCGCACTGCAAAACGAGCCGGAATAAGGTATCTTGTTCTACAGCAAATGCTGAATACTCCTAAATATACATGGGGTATCCAGGATTTGGCCAAGTCTCGGGCCATGCTTAGATTGGTCCGCGAATTGGAGGACGGGTCTTTCAAGGTTTTTCTGCAACCGCGTGCAGGCCTCGATTTATTCTCGCCCCAAAAGGAGAAAGCAACAGCTCAATTAGCTGCAGTTACAGCCTTAATGGATGACATCGAACCCAACTCTCGGACCAGTCCAGAGATTGTGCATGTTGTCAACTATTCGGAAGGTTCTCATCTGGCCGATCCGGAAATCATAATCGAAAGCATCAAGATTGTTAGAGCTGCACTCTATGAGTATAGGCGGCTGCGGAATTTAGGCCATATTGAAGATATGTCGACAAATGAGGAAGTGAAGTTTAGAACAGAGGAACTCTTAAATGACGCCCGAATAGTCCTTTCGACTATTGAAAAAACAGTCTCCCATCCTTATAGCCCAATGGGGCTTTACGATATTTTTGCTAAAGGCTTTCTACCAGTCCCATACCTCTGGGAATGCAGGGAAGAGTTTCACCGGGCCGTCCAGTGGAATACAAAAATGGTCAGGGGGTCTGTTAAAGTTGTGGACCAATATAATGCAATCATACCGGTCAAGGAACGTATGCGTCAAATACTGGAATTGGACAATTAAGGCAACTACTCATATTATCCAACTATAATGAATTTCAGTAAATTTTAAATGATGAGATTGACGCCGAGCATAATTTACTATTCACTCTCCGTTCTTCATATATACTGACACAAGACAAAGCTCGTTTTAGCTTCGGAAGAGAAAAATCATGGAGGTAATATGTCCATCTATGCGGTATTGGGGGCCGGTAGTGGCGGGCAAACCCTCGCGGCATTATTGACTCTCAATGGACATAAGGTAAAACTATGGAACCGGAGCGCTGACCGAACTGATGCCATCCGCAGGCGTGGACGCATTGAAGTGAGTGGGCAGATGAACTTCCACGTTACCATAGATACAATAACCAACGATATATCCGAGGCTATCGAAGAAGCACGCTTGATTTTCATCGTTGTGCCGGCCGACGCTCATAAAGAAATAGCCGGGCTCCTGGCAAATCATATTAAAAGCGATCAAGGAATCATATTAAATCCAGGTCGGACATTAGGTTTCCTGGAAGTGAGAAATACTCTGACGCAGAGAGGTCTAGTAGATTTACCCATCATCCTGGAAACGCAATCGTTGTTTTGCTCATGTCGGTCCGTTAGTCCTGGTCAGGTCAATATCCTTTCCTTCAAAAAGGATAATCTGATAAGCTGTATTCCCAAAGGCCGCTTTATAGAAGTCCATGATCAGCTTTTAGATATTTACAGGAATTTGACTCTTGCTCCATCTCCGCTTCACACCAGCCTTGAGAATATTGGTGCAATTCTGCATCCAGCCCCGGTTCTTCTAAATACGGGATGGATCGAATCGCGCAAGGTTTTCTTCCCCCATTATTACGATGCGATCAGCCCCAGTGTGGCCGGCTTTCTGGAGCTTATGGATATTGAAAGACTTTCTGTTGCTGACCGTTATGGCGTGAAAGTCCGGAGTGTTAAGAAATGGCATGAAGATGTGTACGGAGAACAAGGTGAAAGCCTTTATGAAACATTACAAAAAAATAGCTCCTATGCAGAAATTGATGCTCCTCGAACTTTAATTCATCGCTATTTAACTGAAGACATACCGACCGGTCTAGTCCCGATCAGCGAACTCGGTCGAGCCGGCTGGGTACCTACACCATTTATTGATATTATAATATTATTAGGAAGCACACTCATGGGTTATGACTTTCGGGCCAATGGTAGAAATCTTCACCGGATGGGGCTGGCCGGAATGAATTTTGACACAATTAAGACCTTCCTTTCCGACTATCCCATGGCTTCTGAGTTGATGAAAAGAACTTGAACATCGAGTGGATCGGCAGCGCATTTACTTTATTAGCGCCTGGTTTCAAATTGTGGTATATCGAACATCCGGTTGAAACTACCGGCTGAATATTTTCGTGTGCACACACCTCGGCTGGAAATACCCACACACCGTCAACACAGGGCATTCATGAAACAATTTCACTTCCTCAGCTTCCTTCCATGCGGTTCAAATTCCAGACGAAGAGAAACGCGGGGGCATGCCAACGCTGACAGCCCAAAGATGGTTGGAATTAAATTTGCGTTCAGGGCGTTCGGATCGAGAAACTACCGGCTGTTCTTCATGGGGCAAGGCATCTCGTTAATCGGCACCTGGATGCAGCAGACGGCCATGAGCTGGCTGGTTTACCGAATCACCGGATCGATGTTTCTGCTCGGCGTGGTTGCCTTCTCCAACCAGATTCCGACCTTGGTGCTAGGGCCTTTTGCCGGGGTGATCGCCGATCGATGGGAGCGCAAGCGGCTATTGATCTGGACCCAGTTCCTTTCCATGCTCCAGGCCATTATTCTGACCTGGCTCGTGTTTGTGGGCACCATTCAGGCCTGGCACGTTTTAGCGCTCAGCCTTTTCATCGGAATAGTCGATGCCTTCGACGTACCTATTCGTCAGTCTTTCATTTTCCAAATGATGGAGAGGAAAGAAGACCTTGGAAACGCGATTGCCCTCAACTCAGCCATGTACAACGGGGCGCGCTTTATCGGACCCTCGATTGCCGGAATTTTGATTTCCACTGTGGGAGAAGGGGCTTGTTTCCTGTCGAACGGGGTAAGCTACCTTGCGGTGCTGGCGGGTTTGGCCGCAATCAAGGTCGCTCCGCAACAAAGCCCTTACGGCAGCGCGCCGGTTTTACGGCAATTCTACGAGGGCATCAGGTATGCAGTCGATTTCAAGCCCATCATGGCCATTCTCGCCTTGCTGTCGATTTTTAGCCTGGCCGGTTCTCCGTATTTGGTGCTCCTTCCGGCTTTTGCGAAAAATGTTCTGCATGGCGGGGCGAAAACGTTCGGCATTCTGATGTCGGCGGCGGGTGTTGGGGCGCTGTCGGCCACACTGTACCTGGCGCCCCGCAAGAATGCCCATGGCTTGATAAGGGTTATCCCCTTGGCCGCGGCCACATGCGGCATGGGGATTGTCCTTTTCGCGCTTACCAGAAGTTTTCCCTTATCGGTAACCTGCCTTTTTATGGCCGGGTTCGGCATGACGGCTCATATCGCATCCAGCAACACGCTTCTCCAGACAATAGTCGACGAGGACAAACGAGGAAGGATCATGAGCCTGTTTGCCATGTCGTATGTGGGTGTCATGCCATTTGGGAGCATCCTTGCCGGAGCCATCGCTGATCGGGTCGGTGTCCAGTTCACTCTGCTCCTCGGCGCAGCCTTGTGTATAATCGCGGCCTTGATTTTTGGCATGAAACTTCCGGTTCTTACGGAGCTGCTCAGGCCGACTTTTTCAAATATGGAAATTCATGATCGGCGCAGCCAAAAAATTAGTCGTGAAAAGAGCTGAAAGCGACCAGCTAAAAATCAGCTTTGAGGCCGACATGGTACAGGGTATAGTCCGGACCGGCGCTCTTCAGGTCGTGGCTGGTTCTCTCCAAGGCCGTATAGATCATCAGACTCTTGGCCAGGTCATAAGAGATACCGTAGGTCTGGGTCTTTTCTTCGGCGCTTTGTCCGGCGTCTTCATCAGGCGTGTAAAGATCGTATTTGGTAAAGACACGCAGGCGAGGCCAGAACGGCATCCTGACAAAACCGGCCGCGTCCCATCCGGTTCGGTTATTTTGTTCCGTACTGGTCTTGGTGCCCTTACCGGCGTAGTATTGGCCGAAAATGGTGAACAGACGATGTTGATAGGACGCGGTGTAGAATTGAACATTCCATTCAGGATAAGCGGTAGAACCAGACGGTACGGCGAATCTGGCGTCGCTTTCTCCGGAGCCGTATTGGGCGGCCAGTCTCAAGCCTTTGCCCCAGCCGAACATGTTGAAGGGCCGAACCCAAAGTAAGCCTTCAAAAAATTTGGTGGGGTTCCGTTCGCTGCGATCATATCCAGCACCGTTGTAGACACCGAACCACATCCCGCCCCAGCGTGAGGAATAACTGCTTTCGACCGTGTCCTTAAATTCTTTGTCCATGTCGCCCCAGGTCAGGTGCAAATTGGCGCCAAAATCGGAGGAGGACATGATGTGGTGACGGTCTAAGTAGTTCTTGCGTTCGACCCGGTAGGGCCAAAGGGAATCATCATAGTTATCAGAAACAGTGTGAACCAGACCAACCTCACTCTGCAATCTAAACTCAGAGCCGGCCATTTCCATCCCGAACACGTTCTTGAAATCAAACAGGCCGTAGGCGTACTTTAACCGGACTTCCCAGCCGATCTCGCCGGCGTCGGTACCGACACTGCCACGCTTTTTATCATAGGTGATGTTTACGGTGGCCCGGGTGCCGAACCAGGGAGCAAATTGTTTATTTAGAGTGAAATCGGCCCGATTCACTGAGAAGCCGTTGTCGTTGGCCTTGGCGCCGGAATCATAGTTCCGAATGAAGTAGTTGATGAAGTAAACCCCACCTAAGGAAACTCCCTGCAGACCCTTAAGCGGATTTGCGCCCTTTTCCTCGTCCTTCTTGATTTCTTTGGCTTCATCTTTGGTGATCGCTCCCTTTTCCATGAGCACATCGGTCAGCGATTTGGCCGCCATCACCGGCCGCCCCCCCAAGATGTACAACCCACAACTTAAGACAATGATACCAATAATTCGCTTCATAGCCTTTCTTTCCATTGCGTAGGAAATAATCCGTGTTTTCCTCTGTGAGTAAAGACTACAGGTCGGGACTATGAGTCAACAGGTTAAGTTTTTTAGCTTTTCGCCATCCCACCAGCATAATGGTCTTAATGGTGGTAATGCAAGTCTTTTTCTGTAATTTTTTTTGAGCTGGTCACAGTGGGCTATTGTTCAAGGAAGCTTTTTCGGTTTCCCAGTGTTGTCCGCGTTCAATGCTGAGGGATAAAATTTTTTCCTCCCTGCCTAGGAGTCTGTCGGACTTTAAGGTTGCTCAAGGCATAACTGGATGAAAATATGGGATTAATAAAGATGGTTCATTGTTGCCCATAAAATACAAATTTAATAATTTAAGCCTGTTACATCCATACATCTTCATCAGGTAACTCCAGAGAAAACCAGAAAATGTATTATGCCAAATAAGGTCGGCTGAAGTGTCCCCCGAAATTTTCCAATCCCAGAATCTGTCTGGTTAAATCTCTGGCCCCATCCGGCATTCCTCTGGGCGGAATAGATGTTACGGTCATCGAATACGTCCTGACAATTATGCTAATATATTTATTATATTGATGAGACGATAATTTTTGTGATATGAAATAGATAGTGCATGGCAAAGCGTTGTGAGGCCGTAGCGGAAAATGCTTTTTTCCTTTCGTTCATGACTTTTGATTGGAATGACTTTTCGTCCTGCCGAGGTTGAATTCATGATTGAAGTTATCAGGTTACGCAAGAGTTATGGCGCCGTAACGGCGGTAAACGACATCTCTTTCACCATCAGGCGGGGAGAGATATTCGGCCTGCTGGGACCGAACGGAGCCGGCAAAACCACGACGATAAAGATGCTGACCACGTTAACTAAGCCTGATTCCGGCAGATGTATCATTAACGGCATCGATGTGGTTGAGCATCCCCTGGAGATCAAGCGCAGTATCGGGGCCGTTCCGCAGGAGAACAATCTGGAGAGGGAACTTACCGCATACGAGAATCTGCTCATTTATGGAATACTGCATAATGTCAAGGGGATGAAGGATAAGATCGGTGAGGCTTTAAAGATGGTCGACCTATGGGATAGACGGGACACCATCGTCACCGGGTTTTCCGGGGGCATGCAGAGAAGGCTCCTCTTGGCCAGGGCACTGTTGCCGGAGCCTCCCGTGCTTTTCCTGGACGAGCCATCCATCGGCTTAGACCCCCAAATTAGGCGGCAAATGTGGGATATAATAAGAAAAAACAAGATTGCTGGCCGGACGGTGATTATTACCACCCACTACATCGAAGAAGCTGCGGCCTTATGTGACACCGTGGGCATCCTGTCCAAGGGCCGCCTCATCGCCATGGACGCCCCACAGAGCCTAAGAACCGCGGTTGGTGAGTATGTTGTAGAATTTTTAAATGATGACGGAAAACTTATCCAGCGCATGTGCCAGGATAGCGATGAAGCCCATGAACTGGCCAGACACGGGGACGATGGGATAACCATCAGGAAATCCAACCTGGAAGACGTCTTTGTTAAACTTACGGGAGAGCGTATCGGATGAGAAACAGTCTTGCCTGGTATCCCATATTCTTAAAAGAAATGTTGTTGTTTCGGAGAAAACTTCTGCGGTTGGGATATGTTTTTTCCGCCATGATTATGCCCATAATTTATTTGGGCGCCTTCGGCTGGGGCCTGGGCCGGAGTGTTCGGATTCAAGGCACGGATTATCTAAGCTTTCTCATCCCCGGTCTGGTGGCTATGAGTTCTATGAACAACTCATATAGCTGGGTGGCCAATGCTTTGAACCTCAGCCGGCTCTATTTTAAAACCTTTCAAGTCTTTATCCAGGCGCCGATCAGTCCTTACGCCATCATGATCGGAGAGGTCCTGGCCGGTATGGTTAAGGGGCTGTTCGCCTCATTATTGATTATTATTATAGGTCTATTCATCTCCTCGGCCCATTTTATAACTCCTCTTTTCGTCATCACTTTGCTGCTCAATTGCTTTTTATTCGCCAATCTCGGTGTGATTACCGGGATGCGGGCCAAGTCCCACGAAGATACGGCCACCTATACCAATTTTTTCATAATGCCGATGGCCTTTTTCAGCGGTACTTTTTTCCCCGTGGATAAAGTACCTCTATTTATTAAACCAATTATTTACATTCTGCCCCTGACGCATACCAATATCGTCATCAGGAAGAGTTCGTTAGACTATGACGGTTTGATTTCCCTGTTGGTGTTAGCCGGCTATGCCCTTTTGCTTTTCGCCTATGGCTCTCGGTTAATTAGAAGGTACAGCGAGTGACCGCCCTTCGGCCTTTATGCTCGAACACCTGTAAATCAGGAGAGAAAATATGAAAATTATGACCGTCATGTGGTCCAGCTACTTGTCCCGTATGCAAATACACATCAAATCCTTAACCGATATGACAGGAGGAATTTGCTATGATTGACCCCTTATCCCGTAAGACTCCTCTGAATCTCCTCTGGCTGTGTTTGGTACTGGCCGGGCTAGCAACCAGCGTCCCGGCGGGCGCCACTCTGCCCTCCTGGTTTGAGGTTTCCTGTGTGAACCAGGGGGGATTGATGGCAACGGCCAGGCAGTACCTTTCCCGTCATGATGTGGATGCATTGGAGCAGTCCATAACGAGAGAACCATCTCCTGGCCCGAGCCACATGAGTCACAACGATTGCAAACCTCCTCTGGTGCCGCTCAAGAATGGCGCCTTTATCAATGAATTGGTGGAGATGGCCAAAACTTGCCTGGCCCGAGGGGAAAACGCCAAGGTGAAGAAATTCTTTCAGGCCGTTAACCAGAGGAAATTGATACGAGGCTTCGGGAGGTTTTACATGCAGAGGGGCGGGTACGGTGGTCCGATGGTGATTAAACTGGACTTGCTGGAATCACCCCAAAAGGAATTTCAGGTTGAAGTTTGGTACCAATTAATTCATCCTGGATATGCTAACGGGCAGAAGAGAGAAGGCCCAAGGCGTACCTATCCCACCGGCATTACCGCACCTCAATAAACGTAGGCTGGCCTGATTCCTGAGGTTATCAGAGGGGGCAAAATGACGACGCATTTGCCCCGGAAGATGCCACGAACTGTTTAACTTATATAAACATGAAGTTAATTGATACAGGATCGTCCATCGTAAATAATCATCAAACTTCCTTCCGCCTAACCTCGCAGGCCGGGACCGCCGCTTCGATCCCCTAAAGCTGACCTGAGGCAGCCCGAAAGCCCAAATGGAAACTCTTGCCGGCGGCCGGGTTGAATAAGGTCATACGGTAAGCGCACCTCAGGAAAGACGGATCGGTATACCAGCTACCGCCGCGAGTAACCCGGTGCGACCCTAAATCCGGGCCACGCGTATCGCCATCAGTCGCCTTCGGGTTGCCATACCAGCCACTATCATACCAATCCCACACCCAGGCCGAGACATTCCCGGCCATATCGTAAAGACCATACCCATTGGCGTTATAAGTCCCCACCGGCGTGGTCCCCCTTTTATCACAAGCTCGATAATCAGCCTTCCCGCAGTCAATATGGTCTTTATAGTTTCCGTCTTTGCTAGGCCAGGGGTAATGCTGTCCGTCGATGCCGCCTCGGGCTGCTTTCTCCCATTCTGCCTCCGTCGGAAGCCGATAGCCGTTGGAGGTCCACCTGACCATATCTTTGGTTATATCCTTTTGTCCCGACCGATAGACTGCCGTCTGGGCTGAGTCCGTATAATAAGCGGGTGTCCGCCCTTCTTTTTCCGACCGGGCATTAAGCCACTTAACCACGTCATACCAACTCACATCTTGAACCGGCTGGTCATCTGCCTTGGCAAATCCAGTATTTTCAAACCCATACCCATGTGTTTTGGCCCAATTATAAACCTCTTCCCATTGTTTTCCGGTCACCAGGTAATTCTCCATATAAAAAGGGCTGACAAAGACCTTATGGACTGGAAGTTCATTTTTGTCGCCTTCTTTATAAGGATCACCCATATTGAACTCACCATCCGGAATGAGGACCATTTTGCTGGGCTGGTGAACCGGCGTCCCGGATTGCGCAGACGCTTTGTCATTGGACTCCACTGGGGTAGCTGCCCAAACCGCTGCCGATAGCATCAGGACTGCGCCTACCACCAAAATGGCGAACCTGGTCAGACTGTTTATTCGATGCAGTTTCATCACCAATCCTCCTGAGGTAATCCACAAATTTTATGTGATTTTAGCCTGTTGGTCAGCATTACTGTCTGGCTGCCAATCAATGCCCCTTTTTACGTCGGACCTCGATGACAGTCCGGATGAACATTACCAAATTAATTGCTCTCTACTCAGACGAACTCCGGCTGAGCCACATCGCCCTTTCCAGATAGAGTCGGCTCCGGTAGAATCCACTCCTTAGTGTTCCCTATCCATCCCTGTGTAAATGCCCTCCGAACGGTGATTGAAAGGTCATTCGTCGGCCAACCCATTCAGCCCGAGGTAGATGTTTAGGGTCTTGTGCACTCCTTTTCCCTGGCCGGTTCTTACTCGATGATTATGTTCTTGGGCGGTTTCTGCCCCATTTGCATCTTTATTGATGACGTCGGCCATGGTATCCGCCCCTGAAGATTTTCGGGAATCACCGTTCAATAACTAATACACAACTTCAGCTTTTCGTCACGTTAAAATAATCTAAGATCGAAAGATTTTGCTACATCTGATCACTGCCTTCAATATTAACTTGATGAGCGATTCTATTCACCCTAATAATGCCGGATATGCCATAATGGCTGAAAGGTTTCATGCGGCAGTGGAACCTTACCTTTGAGAACTTGCAAGATTCATCATCCAGGGCGGCACCAGATCAAGGAGGAACAAAATGGGAGATAAGGGCAAGAACGACAAAGAAAAAGGGCAAAAGCAGTACACCCAAAGCCAGCAACTGAAGGAGGCAGTTACAAGGACCGGCGGCATTCTGGAGAAGCAAAGGCCGGAGATAATGGCTCGCGCCGCTTTGCTACTTCATGGTTGTGGGGAGGTAGGCCTATGCAATGAGAGTAGGTCGATTTCCCCCTGGGAAAACAACATTAAGCTGAAAAGCCCTGACGGCAAAACCACCGCCATCATGCATGACGCCTTCGAGATCGGCATGGGGGCGCCGACATCGGGTACTCTGAAGTTGAGTAACGGTATGCATTGCGATAATTGCAGCCCTTCCATCGTCTGGTCGTCTGATTCCCGTTTCCTTGCCATTCCGCATTGGATCGGACAAGGACGACAGCGGCTGCTAATCGCCTCCATTCAACGGAGACAGTTCATAGAGGTGCCGGGTGAATTCAGACTACTCAAACTCACCTCATTCGACCGGGGCATCATCGCCGGCATCGACTCACCCGAACACGAACCTCTCGCAGTGCGGATCAATGTCAATGATTATACGTCTGTTATTGAATCCATTGAGGGTTAAGGAAATTTTTCATTTCCTACAACGAAGAACGGCTGCATCAAGCGCTTGGATATGTTACCCCCAAGCAGGTCTATTTATCGGAAGAGTTTATCGCTTTTCGGGTAATCCCATGTTTTATAAGAAAAGGCAGGACAAATAGCCCTGTCTCATGGTCTTCCCGCCCGCCTCGGCGTTCAGGTTGCTCTCCAGCATGGCCTTATCCTCCGAGCGGGCGAGGTAATTATATCAGCAAATTGGAGAAGCGTGAACAGAAATGTCATCTCTATATTGAATACAACACCCAAACTTAAATCGAGATGACTTTCCACCTTAAAAAGGCCCAAAATTTGTCTTGACAATGGGGAGCACCTCACTACACTGTGGAACCCGCGCCTGCCAAAACATTTTCAGATAAGTCACAGTTCAGACAATGAGGCGGATTCCAGTCAGGCCGCACTCTTAATTCACCAGCATTGGGGCGTTGCCCTGGCCTAACCTAGTTCGCCCCGTTGGGGGTTGATCGGAATCGGTCATTTATTAGAACCAGATCCGATTCCCCTGCACCTTAAGTAATGACATTGACCTGCAACTCGCAACACAATGTCATTAACTTAAGGTGCAGAGAGTATTGGAACCATATACCCAGGGTGGCGCTTCGCTGACCCTGGGCTA
>JADFYA010000420.1:0-2821 GCA_015233285.1 Deltaproteobacteria bacterium
CACGCCTGACCTTCTTCGGATGAGATAAGATTCCTCACATTCGTTCGGAATGACAAATTTGCATCGTCATTTCGGATGGTCCACCCCACTGTCATTTCGAGCGAAGCGAGAAATCTTAACGTCGCACGCTTAATTCAACAGCATTGGGGCAGCGCCCTGGGAAATACGGTAGGTTACGTGTCAGCAGGATGGTCAGATGGTCAGCCAGCCCCTAGGACATTTCCTTTGGATGGGATACACGACCACGGCTGAGGTTATGAATTGCCGGCGGTTTTATGTGGCTACTATATGGTATTTCGTATTGCCGCCGCCCCTACCCAGGGCGTTGCCGCTGGGCTAATTGGGCTAATTTAGAGCGCCCCGTTGGGGCTTATTCGGAATGATCTATTTTAAAAAAATTTAGCTTGTTTGTCCGCACTCTTAAGTTAATGACATTGACACGTAACCAGCAACCCGGACTCCTCACACCCTGGGCCGGGCCTCTGCGGCCAAGTCCTTAATCCGGCAAAAAATCAGGCGGCCATCACGGTAAAGCTGCATCTCCGCCTCATCCGACAACAGAGCCTCAATTCCCGACCGGACCGGACCGGCCCCAAGCAGGCCCAGAGACCAGACGGCCAGACCCCGGGCCTGGGCATCCCCGTCTTCCAGGTAAGGCATTAAATGCCGGGCGGCCTCCCATTGATTAAGCAATTGCGGCCGGGTCTGAGCCATTCGGCCTAGTCCCCACAGGGCTCCCCGGCGGAGCATAGGGTGTTCCAAGTAGTTTCCGTCAGGTTGAATGTAGGATAACAGCATGTGGGCATATTCCGAGGCCAGCCCGGCCTGGCCGGCCATGATTTCACCCATTGCCTCAGCGCAACCCCAGCCGATACCGCCGGATTCATCATTCAGATTCCACATGAAGCGACGCATGACCATTCGGGCGGCTTCCATGTCATCATCCGCCAGTTGTCCCACCACCCGGCCCATGGCCGTAACAGCCCGCCATTTGACCTGC
This sequence comes from Deltaproteobacteria bacterium, assembly GCA_015233285.1. The sequence goes on from JADFYA010000420.1 coordinate 1,001, forward strand.
TCATCGCCGCTGCACAGGGCCAAAAAGAGAGGATTAATGACCTTCCGGGCGGGAAACCGGGCTATCGCATCCAGGCCCAAAGCCGCATCAGGCGCTTGAAGCAACTGGAATATCTCGAATTTGATTCTCTTCCCGCGATCTTGGACGTACAATTGGCTCCCTTTGAGTCGGCCGGACTGCCGGCTGGGCGGTAAATGACCACTCCGGCCGGAGGCGGTTAAACCGCGTCTTTGATCATTTTGCCGATCTTGCGGCCCAAGTCGACACAAGGCCGCAACGCGGCATGATCCGGGACATACTTGACTTTGACGCCGGGATCAACTACTTCAATCTTGCTCTCTTCCATTCGCTTATTGATCAGATCCACGGCCTCGCCGCTCCAACCATAGGATCCAAAGGCGGCCCCGATCTTGCCTGTCGGCCGTAATCCTTTGATGTAACAAAGCATATCACTGAGCATAGGCATCATCCCGTTGTTCAGGGTGGGCGAGCCGAAAATCACCGCCTTGGCGTCCAGCAGCTCGGTCACCACGTCGCTCCGATGATTTACTTGCAGGTCCATCAACTTGACGCTTATGCCTTCTTCCCCTAGCCCGTCGGCCACGGCTTTGGCCATACTTTCAGTGCTGTGCCACATGGTGTCATAGACGATGAGGGCCTTTGATTTGGCCAGTTGCCGGCTCCAGGCGGCGTAGGCGGCAATTATCTTACCGGGATTGGTCCGCCAGATAACGCCATGGTCGGGCGCGATCATATCGATCTTAATTCCCATCTGGGTCACGGTGGCCAGCAGCTTCTGGACCAGCGGTGAATAGGGCAGCAGAATATTGGCGTAATACTTGGCGCAGTGGGCAAAAAGCTCCGGCTGATCCACTTCATCGTCAAATCGCTCGCTGGTAGCCCAATGGTGTCCGAAGGCGTCACTGGAGATGAGCAGGGACTCTTCCGGGATATAGGAGAACATGCTGTCCGGCCAGTGGAGCATCCGTGTCTCCAGAAAATGGACGTTCCGCTTGCCCAGATTGATAGTCTCACCCGACTTGACCACCTGAAAGGGCCAGTCCGGCCGATGAAAATGATCCAACAAATTTTTCTGCCCCATGGGCGAGCAAAAAACTTTCTCCGGTTTCACCAAGTCAATGATCTCCGGCAAGGATCCGGAATGGTCCATTTCCACATGGTTAACCACGATGTAATCGATTTTCTTCGGGTCGATAATGTTGTGAATGCGGTGCAGCAGGTCACTCTTGAACCCCTTTTTCACGGTATCAAACAGGGTGACCTTGTCATCAATGATGAGATAGGCGTTATAGGTCGAACCCTTGTAGGTAGAATAGCCGTGAAAATCGCGGATATCCCAGTCGATGGCCCCAACCCAGTAAATGTCTTTCTTAATCTCAACCGGTTTCATCCGATTTCCTCCGTTTATGTTTGACGCGTCCACCGAACGGGACAACAACATCAGCTCCGGCTGCCATCGGCCAGAAGAGACCCGGCAGGCGGTACTCATTCAGTCTTGGACAGGGGACAGGCAAAACAAGCTATCCCCGGTCCCGATCGTCCTTCCGAACAAACAATTCACTGAATTTTTTAATGGCCCAATTTTTTCAATTGGATAGACAATCGTTTCAGGTGTTGCTGTTCTTCTTTGACCAGTTGGCCGATCAGTTGCCGGCCCTGCGCTTCTTCGGTGTCGTCTTGCATGGTCAAGAAGAAGATAATAGAATCCTTTTCAAATTGCATAGCCAGATGCACAGCATCGGCCGCACTTTTGATCCCGGCCACCAGGTCGGCCACTTTCTTTTCGGTTCTAAATACGTT
>JADFYA010000420.1:2926-3332 GCA_015233285.1 Deltaproteobacteria bacterium
AACCTGGCCTTATGTGACACTTCTTCCTGGGCCAGGGCGGCAAATAATTCCTTAACTTGGGGATCGGTTATCTTCTGCCCGGCCCGGTCATAGAAGGCCTTGCCGTTTTCTTCGATCTCGATAGCCATTTGAAAAACTTCATAGGCGTTAAAACCATAAATCATTTTCACACTCTCCTTCCAATTGGTGGCTGGTTGCGTGTTACGGGTTGCGTGTTGCGTGTTGCGTGTTACGGGTTGTGCGTCAATGTCATTGCCTTAAAGCTTAGGGAATGGTGTCCACATAATGAAATTGGGATCTGCAGTACCCTGTAGTCTTTCTTTTCTATCCGAGCCTTTTGTATCGTGTTTTTTCTTCCACTATGATTTTACTAATGATACTACGTTACAAGTTACGATATTTTTTT
>JADFYA010000421.1 GCA_015233285.1 Deltaproteobacteria bacterium
GATTCCAAGGTCGGGTTATCTCTGGGTGAGCCGGCAACTAAGATAAAAACAATCAAAGAAGAAGGCCTGGATCTGTCAAAGGAGCCTAAGGATCGGATGATGACGGCTCTTCATATCTTTTATGACGAACTGATTGCCAACCTCATAGCCAGTCTGGAACGGGCCCTCACCACTTCCGACCAAATCCCAAAAATAGCTAAACCCATTCCCATTGTACTGAGTGGCGGCTCAGCCAGACCAAAAGGCTGTGTTGATAAATTCGCCGAGGCGCTCAAGCAAGTTAGTCTGCCGATTGAGATTTCGGCCGTCCGCCTGGCCGAAGACCCATTCAACACCACGGCCAAGGGCGCCTTAATTATGGCCATGACTGAATCGGCTTAAGCCGGCAAGGTTCTTTTTGTGGTGTATATCGGATGGTGTGTCCACACTTGCGAATTATAATGGTCGCCTTTGATCTGTCGATTGCGGCTTCTTGACGCAGCTTGCAGGAGATTGCCTTCAACGAACGACAAGCAACCAGCAACAAGTAACCGGTAACATGTGGATAAGACTGAGACCCAAAAGGAGAATAAGTGGCTGAGATTTTAGGTTTGCTCATCTGGGGGTTCTTGGTCGGTGGTTATGGCACCCTGGTCGGCATCGGCGGCGGGCCGTTGCTGGTTCCGATAATAGCTTTGGTCTACCATTATCCCACGCCCCATGTTATATCTATTTCTCTTTTTGTTATTTTTTTCAACACGCTGTCCGGCAGTATTGCTTATATTAAAGACAAACGGGTGGATATCGTGAGCGGCACTAAATTTGGGCTGGCCACGATTCCAGGCTCCCTGATCAGTACGTTCGCGGTGTATTACATTCACTTGAACCTCTTTACCTTTTTGTTTGGCTCATTTCTTCTGGCCCTGGCTTTATTCATTTATCTCAAGCCGGCGACATCGGAAACCATATTGCAACAACGGATCTGGGCCGGCAACGGCGTCTCCGCGCCCAGTGTCTATCCCCAGCGGGTCCGCGGGTCACGTTATCATCTGGTCTTGAATCCAGGAAAATTAAATCCCCGGGCGCGGAGCCTATCGCCTGAATCCGGATATGTCAAGCGAACCATCACCGATGAGCTGGGCAATACCTATAGATATCAGTTTAATGAAGGATTGGGTATTGCCATCGCCGTCCTGATCAGTATTTTTTCGACGTTTTTGGGGATCGGAGGCGGGCTGATCCTGGTCCCCGTCCTTGTTTATCTTCTTTCTTTCCCCGTTCATATTGCCAGCGCCACCTCCCACTACGTAACCGCCATCAACGCCTGCTTCACCCTCATCCCGTTTATGGTCAATGGTGATATTCCATATCGGCCGGCCATTGCGCTGTCAATAGGGGCGATAGTGGGGGCTCAAGTGGGAGCCAAGATGTCCAATATGATACCTGGAAGTGTCTTGCTCAAACTCCTTATTCCCGTGTTCGCGTTCATGGGTGTCAGGCTTTTGTTTTTCTAATATGTAGGATAGAGACATTATCGAGGTGATCTCAAATACACCCCTATCCTTGACAACCATGGTGCCGCAACCTTGGGATGCGCAGGGAATTTTTCGGCTTGATCAAATGCCGATCATAAGAAAACCTCTAATCCCCCTCACCCGACTTTTTTCTGTCTCGTACTAAGCACCCGGTGTTGAGAAAACATTTCAAGTAGGACGGAAAACAAAGGGCCTCTTCTGTCTGCGTTCTGTTCTCAAAGGCACTCCCCCCATTGCCGCCGGGTTTAATCTATGAAAATGATGAACTTAGATTGTTTCAAACGGCGCCATATCAGGAAAAGCGGAATTGAAGAACTTTATAATTGAACTCATTGATAAACGGGCTTCACGAAAAGAACTCATATCGTTTTCCGACAGAGATATTATGGAAATACGGCGAGGAGCGGGGAAATATCCCGTTTCACCTTTAATTGTCAGCCAAATACAAGAACGCGCCGGTGAAAAAAGATTTTTGACCGACTCCCCGATGCCGGTCCTTCTATCTATAGCCCGAGAGATGTTGATTGATGGTCAGGGAGTAGCCTCTTTAACCGGCCATTATGATGACGCAGCACCGGCTGAACGGTATGCCGGAGAGCCCAAAGTCTCAGATGAAAAGGGACACCCGTTCTGTTTTGTCGCCTACGACAATCCGCTGGAAGACATGGTCCGACTGGGTGATACGATCAGGAGCCAGGGGAGAATTCCCATCGTCTGGTCCAGGACCAGAGGTTTCATGATCGATCAGTTATCCGTCAATTATCCCTTGTTTGATAACATCAATGCGGCCCAGCTAAGCGACCCCAAGGAAGCCGTCAGATTTATCATTAGCCGGCCACAGAAACGTGTCTCTTACATTTTTGAAGATTTTCATCATTACCTGGGTGTTGAAGAAACGATAAACCCGATGGCCGGCGAACTTCGGGCATTGATGAAGGAACTGTATTCCCATATCGACCAGCGGGGAGAAAAGGTCTATCTTTTTGTCCCCCGTTCATACAAGTTGCCTTCTGAACTCGAACCCCTTTTCACCAATTACCCCACCAAGTCTAATGCGAAGACCTCGGGATACCTGTCCCGGTTTGGGCAATGCTTGACTGACCCGGCGTATTTGGAGCGGACCAAGCCGGTTATCGGGGCCACGGTCATAATCGATCGAGTAATTCAAATTCTAAGCCAGATGGAAACCAATAACCCTTTACTCGTCGGGCATCCCGGGGTCGGAAAAACCGCAATCGTCGATGGCTTAGCCAGGGCCATATATGCCCGTCAGGTCCCACCCGGTCTGAAGGATAAGATTGTCTATTCGCTTTCGTTGACCAACCTGATAGCCGAAACCAGATATAGAGGAGACCTGGAAGCCAGAATGGAAGGGCTAATGGCTGAGGTAATCCGCAACAAAGATAAAGTTATTATTTTTATTGATGAAATTCATACTTTGATAAATGCCGGGGCCGCGGAGGGGGGCATCGGAGTCGGAGATATCCTGAAGCCGGTCTTGTCCAGAGGCGAATTTCCCTGCATTGGGGCTACGACGATAACCGGAAGCAACCAGTTTTTTAAAGACCCGGCCCTGGCCAGGCGGTTCAAAAAAGTAATCGTCAAAGAGCCGTCGCCGGGAGAGGCGTTGAATATATTAAGGGGAATATGTGTGTGTCTCGAAAAACACCATGGGCTTAGAATCGATGATGCGGCATTGGTTTCGGCCGTTGACTTATGCCTGACCAAAATATCGGACGAATATTTGCCTAGCAAGGCCATATCCCTAGTGGATGGAGCTGCGGCCTATTGTAGGATGCGGGGACGCGAGAGAGGC
>JADFYA010000422.1 GCA_015233285.1 Deltaproteobacteria bacterium
CGCCCAGTTGCTCGACCCAGTCCGCCTCTTCATCCCGCCGCAAGCCGCAGATTTTGAGCATCTTTCGGGCCCCAGCCAGGGCCGCCGTCTTACCCCGGGGGTCACCGTTGGACATCAAGGCCGTGCCAACCTGATCGGCCTTATCCCGCCGGGAAAAATCGTGGTCAGTGAAAGCGGCATCAAATCCCCGGCTGATGTCCGGCGTCTGCCGCGGCGGGTCAAGGCTATCCTGGTCGGCACGGCCTTGATGTCCAACGGTGACCCTCGCGGTAAGATGGCGGCCCTGGCTACCGCCCGGAAAATGCTCAAAATTTGTGGCTTGCGGCGGGATGAAGAGGCGGACTGGGTCGAGCAAATGGGCGTTGATCTGGCCGGGCTGAATTTTGTGCCCACCTCCAAACGATGTATCACTTTGGGCCAGGCGGAGTCCATCCGGTCCCGGCTGTTTTTGACCAAAGCCGTGGGCCTGTTTAGAGACCAGGACATAGAATTGGTGAACAAGATCACCACAGGTCTAAAGCTCGACTACATTCAATTGCACGGCCGGGAGGATGCGGATTATATCTCCCGGTGCCAGGCGCCGGTGATCAAGAACATGCCTCTCCGTGATCAGGCTGACATCGACCTGGCCCGATCATACTTGCCGACGGTCCGGTATATCCTGTTCGATGGGTCGGAGCCGGGCCAGGGCCGGACTTGCAACCATTCGCTTTTGTCGAGCATTGATTTCCCCTTTCTCCTGGCCGGCGGGATCACCCCGGATAATGTCCAGGTGGCCGACTGCAGCTCGAAAATACTGGGCGTTGATGTGGCCAGCGGGGTCGAAACGGACGGGATGGTGGACAAACTGAGGATCGCCCAATTAATCGGCGGGCTGGACAAAATATAGGATAAAAAACCACTTTTGCTTGATCAGGCTTAAGCTAAATTTCTTGACATTTAATGTTAACCTCCCTATAGCTATAGTATGAAATATGATTTGGACAGGCGACTCAGGATCCAAACGATCATGCTGATGCCGACATGAAAGCTTGACTGACCGCGCATCCAACTAGGGAGTATTTATGAAAGAATCCCCTGACGGCCGCCGAAGGATGGGCATTGTAGCCAAAACATCCATCTTTACCGGAATAATTGTCTTTATCCTCCTGTCCCTGGGTAGTACCGTTTTCATCAAGTCCGAGTCGGATATGATCAACTTCTTTATGGATGAGTATTCCAAAAAGATGGACAGGCTGATCGATGACCAGGGGGCCAAGATGAACGAGGCTCTCCGCCGGAGGGCGGATATAAACGCCAAATTTTGTGCCGGGATCACCTCATTTTTTCTGTACAATGTCAATACCGAAGGGCTAAAGGTCGCCTTACATCCTTACTTCGACCAGCCTGAGATAGTAGCCATTAAGGTCTTTGATGCCGATGAAAAGCCCTATGTGGCTTTATGGCGGGACCGGGAAACTGCGTCTGGAAAGTCGATTCCGGAGAACCTCAAACTGGATGAAACCCTGTCGGCTAAGTCCGACTCCTATTACGAAAAAGAAAAGGTCGGCCGGATTCAACTCTACTATACCAATAGCTTGGTGACGCAAGAAATTGGCCAGAGCAAGGCCAGGTCTCAAACGGAGGTCCGGCAGTTTAGTGGCGTCTTAAATGACCGCGTTACCAAATCGATCATCTTACAAGGCCTGGGCGCCGTCTTGGCGGTTATAACCTTGGTGATCGCTACAATTATTTGCCTCAGAACAGTGGCCATCAAACCCATCTCCCGCATCTCCGGAGGATTAAACCAGGGGGCCCGGCAGGTGGCTGAAACTTCAAATCAGTTCTTAATCGCCAGCCAGACTCTAGCCGAAGGAGCGGTGGAACAGGCCGCAGCCATCGAGGAGACCACTTCTTCCCTGGAGGAGTTGACCTCGATGACGCATCAGAACGAGGCCAATGCGGTCCACGCGGAAACTCTGATGACCGAGGCCAAGCGGATGGCGACCCAGGCCAACGGCAATATGGCCGAGTTGAGCGAGTCGATGAAGGAAGTGCTGGAGGCCAGTGACCAGACCTGCAAAATCATTAAGACCATCGATGGGATAGCTTTTCAAACCAACCTTCTGGCCCTTAACGCCGCGGTGGAGGCGGCCAGGGCGGGTGAGGCCGGGGCGGGGTTTGCCGTGGTGGCCGACGAAGTCCGGAACCTGGCCGTGCGAGCCGCTGAAGCGGCCAAAAATACCGCCGATCTTATCGAGACGACTACCCAAAAAGTAAATCGCGGGGCTGGGTTAGTCGCTAAGACCAACCAAACCTTCGGTGAGGTGGCCTCCGGCATCCTGAAACTGGGCGAGCTGGTGGGCGAAATCGCCGTGGCCTCACGGGAACAAACCCGAGGCATTGAGCAAATCCGGGGCGCCGTGACTGACATGAACACGGTCGTCCAAAAAACCGCAGCTAGTTCCGAAGAACTGGCCTCCTCTTCAACCATGATGAACGGCCAGGCCGAGCAGATGCAGGACCTGGTTAACGGATTGACCCAACTGATCGGCTCAACAAATAGAAAATCATTAGACTCGGCCTCTCCGTCCGGTCATGATACCCCGTCTTTGGCCGCGGACAGATCCGGACGCCGAAAAGTTACCTTCACCCAGGCCGCGCCGACTCACGGGGCATCAGCTTCACGAAGGCTTAAGATGCCGACGACAAGCGCAGACGATGGCTGGGAAATCAAATGAGCCCTCCACAGTTTGCGTCCCGCGGCGCGTTTGAGCACGCATTCTGATCCGCCATCTTGCCCTGTTGGACTCAGGGTTCACTTATCAGTAATATTCCTTTTGACCAGAGGAGGCTGACCATGGCTTTGAGGCGAACTAGCGGTAACCGCACAATTAATCTTATCATACTGGGGCTGGCGCTTTCCTTCTTCCTGATTGGCGGATCGACTGTCCAGGCCAAGACTCTCAAGGCCAGCCTGGCCCAATTGCCGGTAGCCGCAGAGAACAAGGATAAAGGCGTGCTTGTCGATGTGGTTAAAGCCATCGGCAAGGAAGCCGGTGTGGAAATGGACATCCAGGTGGTCCCTTTTAAGAAGTCGATGCAAGACGTGGAAACAAAAAAGGTTGATTTCCATTTTCCGCTGTTGGTCAACCCCCAGACCGACCCGAGTAAGCTGAACTTTGATTATTCCACGGCCACGGTCTTTAGGGTCCATTTTGTTATTTACTCCAATAAAGCCAAGAACATTACCAAAAGCAACCTGAAAGACTTCAATGTTGAGACCGAAGCAGCCCACACGGGGTTCTTTGATTTCCCCATCA
>JADFYA010000423.1 GCA_015233285.1 Deltaproteobacteria bacterium
TCCATTAAGCGGTGGTTGGAGCCTCGAAGTTCCGACGCGGTCCGCCCGACGCCCCACTGGAAATTCGGTGCGGACCTCAAACGGACCTCAAAAGCTTAATTCAACAGCATTGGGGCAACGCCCTGGGGAGGGGCGGAGACAATACAAAATGCCATTTAATAGTCACATAAAATCACCGGGAATCCGTACTTCAGCCGTAGCCGGATATCCCATTCAAAGGAAATGACTTTGGGGGCGGGCCGACCACCTGACCATCTTGCCAATACGTAACTTGCCGTATTTCCCAGGGCGTTGCCGCTGGGCTAACCTAGAGCGCCCCGTTGGGGCTTGTTTGGAATTGTCTATTTTAAAAAAATTAGCACAAATTGGTCGCAAAGCCTTTGCCGGGAAAAAGCACTTGACATTTCTATTGTAATATCATACAATTAATCTTAATAAATCGTAAGCTGACCAAATCCTCCATCCATCCGACCTGGCCCAAGGCTGTTGAATTAAAGCAATATATCTGGTATTTCGGTATGTTGATTGTCTGAGCCGTGATTAAGGCAGAATACCCTCGTGTTGGGCTGCCGGGTCGGCCGTGGGGTTGTGTTTGGCCTTTAAGCCGCAAACCTCATACTAAATCAGCCAATCAGCTTAATCAGAGTTCAGACGGTGAGGCGGACTCCAGTCCAGGCCGCAGTCTTACCGTGCACCGGATACAAGCCGATCAATCCGAGAATAGCACCATCACCTTCTGTAATCAAGCCACAATCTCCTTTGTCGTTCCAGGCGAAGCGACAAGTCTTAAAATTCCTCACATTCATTCGTGATGACAAAGCGGGACCATTCGTCAACCTTTAACGGGGCCGGAACCGCCGGCAAGATTCCGACAGAAAGATTTGTCCAACCCTTAGACAAAAAGGAGCCAATATGAGCGAAGCCAAGAAGAGACTCTATGAACGAATGAAGGAAACGGCCAAGGGGATCTGGGAGAAAATCGCAGAAAAAAAAATAGTCACCAGCGATGTAACTTTTGACTATAATGCCATTCTAGAGCGTGAAGAAGAATTCATCTGGATCGTCACCAAGACCGGAACTTATCTGGCATTTCGGGATACTCCCAATATCGTGGGGAGTACCGCATATTGGCTTTCCCCGGAGGAAAAAAGCGTCCCCTTTCATGGATCCATTGTCAACGGCGCCATTGAGCCCATATCTATTAAACAAGCCCAGGAAATGGTTCAGAAATGGAGCACGGAATATCGAGCTGAAAAAAAAGGGAAAATTTTGTGAAGGGCAGGGCAGGTGGATTTCACCAGGCCGCCGATTGGGTCCATGGATCCGGCTCCTAATGTGAGGATTGATGATGAAAATACACCGGGTAACCGGCCTGGTCAGGTTCGCCGTCTTGATGACGGGAGCGGCTCTGATATTGTCGCCCGCGGCCTGTGTCAAGGTATCTCAAATCTCCGGGACGCCCGTTACCCAGACCGGCAACATGGTGTTGATTCCGGCTGGTGAGTTCAAAATGGGTGATCCTTACAAAGAAAGCTACAATGACGAACTTCCGGTGCATCAGGTTTTCGTCGGCGCCTTCTATCTGGAGAAGTACCTGGTCACCGGCCGGCAGTGGAAAGAGGTTTATGACTGGGCCGCGGCTCACGGGTATGAATTTGATAACGCCGGGTTGGCTGAGGCCGGCGATCATCCGGTTCAGACGGTGAACTGGTATGATGTAGTCAAATGGCTCAATGCCCGGTCCGAAAAGGAAGGCCGGACCCCGGCGTATTACACGGATTCGGCCCGGACTGCGGTTTACAAGACGGGACGGGTTGATTTGACCGGGGGCATGGTCAAGTGGACCTCCACCGGATACCGGTTGCCCACGGAGGCGGAGTGGGAGAAAGCGGCCCGCGGCGGCCTGGACGGACAGCATTATCCCTGGCCCAGTCAGGGCGGTGACTATTTTGATCATATGGACTGCACCAAGGCCAATAATTTCAATTGCAATATAGGTCGGACCACCCCGGTGGGGAATTACCCGGCTAATGGGTATGGTCTGTATGACATGGCCGGGAATGTTTGGGAGTGGATCTGGGACTGGTCTGACGACGGGTGGTATGGCCGGCCTGGAGCGGCTGAAGGTGACACCAGGGGTCCTGATTCGGGCTCATACCGGGTGCAACGGGGAGGAGGCTGGAACGAGATTCCGTTCGTCCAACGGTGCGCCTGCCGCGGCAAACGCGTGGCGGGCTACGCCGACATCTTCCTGGGCTTCCGGGCGGCGTCGGGTCGGCCTTAGATGTGTGGAGTGGGGGGCAATGTTGTTGAATTAAGAAATAGAGTAGTCGCCGGGGAACGGATCAACCGATTACCTTGACTCGTTCATCTTCCACTTTCTTAAAATCACCGTCAAAAGTCAAAAACAAGTCGGCTTTTTCCTGGTTTAAAATCGCAACATAGGCCGCATCATAAAACGAAAGACGGTATTTCTCGGCAACTTCATAGACGAATCTTAAATCATCAAGGCCAATCAAATTGATCGTCAACCTTAACCTTTCAAAATTACTAAAATAAACTTCTGAGTCCACCTTTTTATACCGGCAATGCTTCAAGATCATGTTGCCGACTTCATAATCAATCAGTTTCGGCGCGATCAACTTCGAGCGAAAAACAAGCGGGACGTATTTATAGAAATCGTCGTTTAAAGATTCCCTGATACCGATAATCCCGCTCACAAAGGAACTGTCTAAAATAATTTTATTTTCGGTCATCTTTATATGCCTTAATGACTTCTTCCGGAGTCATCCCGCCGTACTTTTTAACTAATTCTCGACCATGTTCAAACACAGCCATTCTTTGCTCCACGACCCACGGTTCCACGGCGCCCTCTTCTCTGGTTTCCGGCTCAATGGTAACTCTAAAGGTCTGGTTGGGAAGAAAACTTTGCTCGGGAAAACAGGCGCCGAGCCCTTCCAGCAAACTCACCGGGAGCTCACTTTTTTTAACATGCTCGAAGATCTTAGCCGGCATTTTTCGGCCTCCATAAGGTCAATGTCATTGACTTAAGGTGCAAGTTCATCGGATCCTATCTAATAAATAGTCTATTCCGATTAAGCCCTGAAAGGGCGCTCTAGGTTAGCCCAGGGCAACGCCCTGGGCAGGGGTAGAGACTATATGAAATACCATGTAATAGTCACATAAACCCGCCGGCGATTCAGCGGTTCAACCCTGGCTATGTACCCCCGCCTGTGGATATTCTTTTGGTCTCGCATAGAATGAAATAAATGTCCAGTCACCACC
>JADFYA010000424.1 GCA_015233285.1 Deltaproteobacteria bacterium
TAGAGGAATCGGCAGCGGGATGGCGAGGAACAGATAGCGGGATAGTGAGGAACCTAAAGCCGGGCATGAAGATCAAGCCGGGAGAGGCTTGATTCGCCTATATTAGTCCGGTATTTTCCAGGACTAAGATGTGATTTCAAAGAAGAGGCGCTCCAATCTTAAGGTTGGCCGGCGCCTTTTTGTGTTTTGCGGGGATATGGTAAGAATTGCTTGCCTAAAGAATCAAGAAATGCTAATATAATTATAAAGCTAAATGGTGGTATTTGCTATCTACTATTTGGAAACCGAGAAAGATGAGAGCTAAATGCTCATCACAATTAAAATACAGGTAATATCCCAGATAACAAGATTCCGCCAGCGTGCTGGTTTACCTCTTCGTCGGCGATAATAGTGGTGTAATTAGGGTGAGGTTGTCTTGCTGGAGGGCGTTCATGCAGGCTGTTGGGCAAGTCTGCTTGACGAGTTTTGAGAAGGAGGTTCCTGTGCCGCTCCACATAACATAATGTGATAACATGATTTATTTGCAGAGACTAATTTAAGCAAAGGAGTTTTATCGCCTTCGACAGGAACTTTGAAGGCGTCTCACATGGACAGGAACGAGGAAGTCTTCATCTTATGCGGGCAAGTCTATTAATTATTCGACTTCAGGAGGATCTCATGATACATAGGACGGTCACCAATCTGGCGGAATTACACAATGTATTATCGCAACTCGACGCGGACGGCGTCTGGCTGTTTCGAGGTCAGACGGACTCATCCTGGGGGTTGATTCCCTCCATCTTTCGGGGGATCGATAGCCTGGTGCCTAAGTACGAAGATGACGACGCTGAATGGATCACGAGGATTGAGAGGGATATCTACAGGGAGTTCGAACAACACGCACGGCAGTACAAGCCAACGGGACAGTCCCGGTGGGAAAGCCTGGCATTGGCTCAACACTACGGCACACCAACGCGTCTTCTGGACTGGACGCGGAGTGCGTTAATCGCAGCCTATTTTGCTGTGGCTACATTTAAGCCGATTTCTGCCGCAGTCTGGTGTTTAAACCTCCGGAATTATCTATTTCCACCCTTCCTGGGCCGAATCACGAAGACGTACGCCCACCGCGTGGCAGTGATTCATAAAGTTGTTGGAAAGCGCCAGCCGTCTTTCTTCCAAGAGGTGTCGAGACCATTCACTTCAGGCCCTGCCGGTCCTCCCGATCCCGTGGATGAAGTGGACGAAATGGATACAGGTTTTCTCTTTATCCTCGATCCTCCGCGGGGCGACGACAGGCTGCGGGCGCAAGATGGTCTCTTCACGATCTACTACTCCTTTGATGATTACGACCTTGTTTGGGATCTGAGCCAGCATTTTCAACAGCGCGAAACGACCATAGGAAAGGAAATGCTCTGCAAGATCGAGATACCCGAGGAAAAAAGGGAAGCACTGTGCCGCGAGTTAGAGATGCATGACAATATGAACTGGCATCGTCTCATTCCAGATCTCGTGGGCTTGGGAAAATGGTTGGCAAGGAACAGGAACGCTGAATTTGCAGCCACGGAAGCTCTAAGGAAGTAAAGGCCAGGGAAAGTGACTGCCGGGATTTTATTGGAGCTGCCAGAGCGGTCATGTGCAATGTCAAAATTTTCAGAGAAGAATGGAAGTCCATATCATTTCCGCTCCGCCGCTCAATTGGTAGTTAGATTGCAGCAATTCCTATAAGTCACGTAGAGTTGAAAAGAGTATTCTGATAACGATAAGGGAGACTTTATGACCACGATAGAACAGGGTTCGGGAATATTCGATTTCTTTATCTCCTACAAACGCAAAGACACGAACTCCTTCGCAGAGAGATTAGCAAGCTCACTAAGTGCATTCGAGGCGGAGGTTTGGCTTGATAAACAGCAGATGCATGCAGGTGATTCCATTCTTTCAGGTATCGAAGAGGGAATTGCCAGGTCGATTGATGCAGTCATTATCCTCAGCCGCAACTACTTTGAAGGCTGGTCTGAACATGAGCGTCGAACCCTCTATTCACTTATGATCTCAAAAAAGATGCGTATTATACCGATTTGGTACCAGCTTACGATAGACGACGTTGCGTCTCTCGCACCAATGTTTACCGATATGGTTGCAATCGAAGTGGCCGAAGATTCTGATGATGCAGCGATTAACACAGGGAAGGAGATTCTGAAGGGTTACAAGGTGTCGCAACGGGAGGAGAGGCTCTACGAAATGTTCTTTCGAGCAGTACGCAGACACGTGAAAGATCCCGACTTGGATGTTTTCCTCGCCATATTTGAGAATAATAATGCCTTGCTCAAGGAAGCGCTTGAAGCCGGTGCCAATCCAAACGTTACAACAGGCCAATTATGGAATCGTTACAACAAAATTATCATGGATCATGAAAATGTGTGGCCAGCGTGGCGCAAATTGTTTCTACACCTTAGCGAAAGAGGGCTGATCGGGTCGCAGTAAGTAGCGAAGGGATCAAGTGATGATAAATAGGCAGATTTCATTCATACAGGAGCTCGTCGGAATCTCCTAAATTAATAATTGTGACTGCTATATATACATCATTAAAATTGTATTTACTTGAAAAAAATGATTATTTTTGCCAATTCCATATTTTCATAAAGTTACGCTTTAAACAAACTGAAAATCCGACAGCATCCTATCCTCGCGTTCCACTGGACGGGTTTTCGTTCGCAAGTGAACTTGGGTGAGGCTTTTGGTACCCTCATGTATATAGGCCTCTAAATTATGAACGGACCGGCCAGCCGTAGCAGCCGGGCAAAAATCAAAATAGGTCAATTTATCCGGTCCCAAGTGTGGTCAAATAACGTGGCCCTCGACGGGGCATATACCTCAACAAAATTGCCGGGAACCTGACGCAGCTCAGCCGAACCCTCCCCCCCGGGAAAAATCCACGTCATGCCAGAAAAATCACCAGAGAAATGAATCTCCCGCCTTATTTACAAACTTGCCGAATGCTTATATCATGCTTAGAATTTAAGCCGAGTTTGGTCTGGGGCATCACGCCCTGATCGGTCTCCCGTGGCCCTATACGGAGGCTACGACAATGCCAACCCCGCCCCGCCCAAGCACACGCACGGCGAATGTGGACATGTGCATCCCGACGGTAATCATGAACATCTGGTCATCATGGGTTCGGACGGACGCTACTGGTCGACCAACTGTCCCTATGCCTTGTAAAAGGAGAAAATATGATCCAAATCATCAAAAAAGAGGATCGCCATTTCAGCGACTTCGGGTGGCTGAAGACCTATTGGCT
>JADFYA010000425.1 GCA_015233285.1 Deltaproteobacteria bacterium
CCCGGGGGAGCGCTGCGTTGAGTACCAGCTCGGTTGGTCAGTTAAATTTTGGTGACATTTTTGGCCGATGGTCCTTTGTTACCCTTTTCCACATCAAACCTGACTCTATCGCCTTCCGCCAGGCTCTTAAAACCGTCCATATTGATGTTGGAATGGTGAACAAACACGTCCTGCCCGCCGTCTTGTGCGATGAACCCGTACCCTTTTTGGTCGCTAAACCACTTTACATTTCCCTCTGGCAAAATGCTGCTCCTTCTTTTGTGCCTACTGGCGGTGATGAAATTAACCCCCGTAACACGGGGGCCTTTAAAATTCGGGGTGTCAACTCCCCACGGTTCATAATATAGCACGGTCGGTTATCAAATGTCAAGTGATAATTGTGATTTGTTTTAGAAAATAGCCCCATATAACGGCCTAAGGCCCTAACAATTAATATCAAAAAATCATTAAAATAAAATGCCGGTCAGCCTCGCCCTCCCCTCCACCACCAGGAGTCCACCACCGGCTCAAAAAGGCTAAACCAGGTTCTTAGTCGTACAAACATCACATTCAAACTGTAACGTCACATGATTGATCCGGTGGCAGCTTAGTTTCTCCTCAATCAAGGCGCTCAATCGGCAACTCTCACTAATCAACATGTCTTCCACATCCACGTGCGTCTCAAAATGAATGCTCTGCTCGTTAAGCATCCACAGATGAGCGTGATGGATATTCTTGACACCCGGGATAGCCTCGATTTCCTCGCGAAGGTGTTCTAATGAAATGAATTTGGGCGCAGCCATCATCAACACCCAGGTGGCTTCCTTGACAATCCCGAAACTACCCTTAAGAACATAAAGGGAAATAACGATGGTCAAAAGAGGATCCAGCCAATAGATCCGGAAGAAATAAATCGCTCCACCCCCGATGATGACGGCCAGGCTGGAAATCGCATCACCCAGCAAATGGAGATAGGCCGATCTGATATTCAGGCTTTCTTTAGAGCCCTCATGTAACAGCCTGGTACAAATAAGGTTGGCCACCAACCCGATACCGGCCACAACCATCATCAGCCCGCCGGCAATTGGTTCGGGATGGATGAATCGGCTGTAAGCCTCTTTGCCCAGATAGAAACAAATGGCCATAAGTACCGCGGCGTTGATCACCGCGGCCATAATCTCAGCCCGTTTTAAGCCAAAGGTGTAGCTCTCCGTATTGGACCGCTCCCCCAATCGAATGGCCAGGTAACTGATGATAATGGCCACTCCATCACTGAAATTATGCAAGGCATCGGAAAGCAGTGACAGGCTCCCGGAAAAAATCCCGCCGACGACTTCTGTTACCGTGATAACAAAATTCAAGACTATGGTGAAAAAAAGACGGCCCGTGGAAATATGTCCATGGGAACAATGCGCTGAGGAGTGATGAATCATGGGGTGTCCCTTATATGACAAAGCTGACTATTCAGTCTTACGAAATCTAAATCCAACGTGTGCATGCGGCCATTATGAGCCTGGGGAATTCGCCCGTCAAGAAGAATCAAAAATTTCCAGAGCCATCTTCCATGATGCCGCCGGGTCTGGGCTGAACAGAGTATGACTATTGTCTAGGGGATATTGTAGGTGATTTAAACTAGGGAATCAAGGGCAAAGTCTTCCAGGCGGAAATAGAAGGGGCGGAGGATTAGCCTGACCTCCGGAACGGAATTCTTGCTTACCATTTAACCCAGTTCAAAAGCATATTCACCGAAGACGAAGAAATCTCGGTATACGATACGGAAGATTCGAGTAAACTCCGCCTCGTTCAGGTCCTTCAACGTCCTCGGTGTTATGCTTTTTATTTAACAAAAACACGCCTGATTTTTATGAGCATGGGATATCACGCCGAGCCGACAGTATCACCGGAGGTCTTGGCCATCGTCCCGTCTTGCCGCTGGTAAGTGGTCGTCAAACTACCGCTTCCATCCACCTGGGTCAACCCCACGGGGGCCGTCACGTCCAGCCGGAGCTTCAGCAGGTCATCGCCCTGGGCATTCTTATCTTTGGCCACATCTCGGACATTGAAATATGGGTCGAAAACTTGTCTTGATTGATTCATCTGGTCGGTGAATTGCCGGGCCAGTTCGTTGATCCGATCGATACTGGCCAGAAATGGAGATTCCTCCTGATCCGTCTGGCTCGCCGTCGTCCCTCCGGCATAGGCCGCGGTTAAATCCGAAGCTGCGCTGGTTTGATCCGTGTTGTCATCCATGATCCCGGCTTTTTTCATCATTTGGTAAAGAGTCCGTTTTAATTGGTTTTCACTTCCATCAGCCGATCCGGCCGTGGGATCATTAATATTTATTCCGCCACCGATTTGGTCGCTCCGGAAACTCACCAGGGAGGCCATATAAGACTGCCAGGATTGATATTCTCCGACGTCTGAGCAATTCAGGGCCTTGGCCATAGACTTCCTGGCCTGGTGCGTGGTCATGGAAGACACCTGGGCGCTCATCTGGACACTTACGGCCGACATTTCCTGGTGGTTCACACTAACTGCACCGGTGCTGCTATTGATGGATATTTCAAGTGATTCCATATTGATGGCGCTGACCTGCTGAAAGGAACTCATCCGCCCGCCCCGGCCCGAGGCCGCGGTCTGAAAGTCCGATGAAGTGCCGGATGAGAAAGAGAAATCCATGGCTCCAGACTGATCGCCGGAATTATTCTGGATAGCCGAAACAATCTTTTGGGCATATGACTCGGATTCATCGGGCTTAAACCCAATAGCCTCAAACAACCCGGCCATTTGGTCACTTGTTCGTTGGAATGCCCCCTGAGTCATCTCCGTCTGGGCGGTACCCGGATCAACCGTCTGGGCCCCGGCAAACACCTGGCTCACACTGGCGGCCAGCATAGATACCGACGATTCCTGGGATGACGAGACTACTCGCGGTCCGACCCCGGTATGACCATGTCCACAATCACCTCTGGCCCGCCGGCGGATCTCGTCGCTGGTCCCCTTCAGTTCCGATTCAAAATCCAACCCGGCGCCCTGGGAATACCCGTCCCCCAAGGATGACAGGCAACCCAGATCTATCCCTGATCCACATCTGCCCAAAAGCCCCGATTGAGGGAAACATGAACTCATTCCATTAATATTCATAAATATCTCCTTCTCCCCCACGGCCCCGGAGGCTACCGCCGGGATGAGACCATCCGTGGCCGGATCGAAATCACTCAGGTTGCCCAGCAAGAAGCGGGCGGTATTGCGGATGCGGCGATAGGCGTCGGTCAACCGCGACAGAATCTCTCCAGA
>JADFYA010000426.1 GCA_015233285.1 Deltaproteobacteria bacterium
GGAATTTATGTGATGCTTAACTTCACGCAGGCGGAATGGGTCAACAAACTGTCTGAGGTGGGCATATTTTATCGGAATACCTGGTCCGAATTGTTTTTTATGGAAGTGCTGCCGGAAAAAGCTGTGGATCAGGTGATGGCCCTGATCAACCGTGATGGTCAGAAGTCCATTTTAAACCGGGAGAAGGTCAGAATTAATTCTCTCAAAGGATTTGCGCCCACCAAAGTCAAACATGATTTCATGCTGCAGTTGAAGAAAAAGCTTGGCCTCAAGTTCAACCTTTTTTGATTGGGAACCGGGGACCCCGGCGGCGGCCAGGTTCAAGGTTTAGTCACAAGTCCGGCCATTATATCGAGTATCTATGGTTTGACTATTTCCCCGGGTTCGACTATTTCCCCGACCAGGTCGTAATCATGAGCGGCTGTTATTTTTACTTCAACCAGGTGACCAACCTGGGTTTGGCCGGAATTGATGTAAACCACTCCGTCTATATCGGGAGCCTGGAAAATAGTCCGGCCTTGGAGAAGCAGATCGGTCTCCTCACTGAAGCCCTCCACCAGGACCCGGTGACAGGTCCCCACCAGGCGCTGGTTGAGCGTTCTGGAGATATTCTTCTGGCGGGACATGATCCGATTGCGCCTGGCCTTTTTGACTTTCGCCGGCACCGAGTCCGGCAATCGGGCGGCCCGGGCTCCAGATTCGGGTGAATAGGTAAACACGCCCAGGTGATTAAAGGCGGCCTCGGCCACAAACTTGGTCAGGTGATTAAAGGCTTCTTCGGTTTCGGTCGGAAACCCCACGATCAGGGAAGTCCGCAGCCAGACACCGGGGATGGCCTGTCTAAGACGCCGGACCAGGGCCAAAGCATCGAATTCGGGCTGCCCTCGGCCCATGGAGCGGAGGACCTCCGGATGGGAATGCTGGAATGGGACGTCGAGGTACGGGCAGATGCGCTCACTAGAGGCCATGGTGGTCAGCAGTTTGTCGGTGAGCCCTTCCGGGTTGGTGTACATCAGCCGATACCAGTCAGGGCCGTCAATCGTCAATAAGTCTTTTAACAGGTCGGCGATGTCGTAACCAGCCGACAGATCACGGCCATAGGCTGTGGTGTCCTGGGCGACCAGAATTATTTCTTTGACCCCCGACCTGGCCAACTGGGCGACCTCGCCAAGAATGGATTCCGGCCGGCGGCTCCGGAGTCTCCCGCGAAGTCTGGGAATAATGCAAAAAGTGCAATGATGATCACAGCCATCGGCAATCTTTACGTACGCGGTATGAGTGGGAAAGGTTATGAGACGGGGGGTGTTCTCTTCCATTAGAAAAGATGGCCGGGTTATCACCAGCCGAGTCGTCAGGTCGTCAAGTCGGGTAGACAAGTCCCGGCATCCATCCGCGCCCAAGAACAAGTCTACTTCGGGGAGCTGGGTTAAAAGTTTCTTCCCATATCGCTGGGGGAGACATCCGGTCACGACCAATCGCTTGAGTCGGCCTTGCGTTTTGAGCTCCGCCAGGTCAAGGATGGTCGAAAGGCCTTCCTCCACCGCCTCCTGAACGAAGGCGCAAGTATTGACTATGATCAGGTCTGCTTCACCGGCTTCTTCGCAGATGTCATAACCTTGAAGGACCAGCCCACCAAGAATCACCTGACTGTCCACCAGGTTTTTGGGGCACCCTAAACTGACCAGATGAACTTTTTCCCTCAAGTGTTACCGCCTTACTGTAATCTGACGCCGAATTCCGGCTTTTAAAAGCATAATGCAGAGAAAACCAATATGTTAAGGTTGAATGCAAAAGATATCATACCTCGCCTTTGAATGCAAGCGGCATTGTCGCGTCACGATGAATCGCTACTTCAACACATCCCGAACAAGACCGGTCACCAGCCGGAACGGTGTGGCGGATATTTCATCCGTGATTAACGCCTGGCAGACCAAGGCTGTCTTTATTCTTGAATTATCTGCCATTCTAAGCTATAGTCAACCGCCTTTGTAATGATGCACTAAGGTTGAATTACTTGCCGATATTTAGAGTCTGATTATAATTGAGGCTTGGTGAAGCGTTGCGGCTAACCATCGCAGGAGATGGCCAAAAGTCTACCGGCGACTCAACTTGATTAATTTGCCGGCGGCTTTTTGGGGGGATGGACCGATCAAGGCACTCCCGCGAAATTTTGAGGAAACGACCTAATGAAAATTACGCCTATTTTTGATCCAAAGAAGGCCGGGCGACCTATGCGCGTGGCTGGGTTCATGTCTGGTTCGGGAAGTAATATCAAGAAGCTGATCGAACTAGAACATTCACTAAGCCTGCGGCCGGGAGGTTCAGCGTTTGAGGTGGTTTTCATTTTCAGCGATCGAAGCGACGGTAAGAGCCAGGGCGAAAAGATAGCTTACGAGGCTGGAATTCCATACCACAGCTTTGATATTCGGAAATTCTATCAGCGTCGTGGCCTGAGACGGACGGCAACAACTCCCGAAGGGAAGCAAGCCCGCAGAGAATTTGACAGCCTGGCCGCTAAATTGGTGGCGGCATTCGAGGTTGACTTGATCGCTTTGGGGGGATACATGAGCTATACAACCTTGCCCAGATGCGTCAATGTGCATCCCGCGGATCTGTCCTTAACTAATGAAGATGGGACGAGAAGATTTGTCGGAGACGATGCGGTGTTCGATGCCATTGCGGCCGGCCGAACAGAACTGAGAGCATCTACTATTTGGATCGACGACGGGGTGGATTCCGGTCCCTTGCTAATGTTATCCGACCCGTTGCCCGTGACCCTTCCTGAGCCGCTGGATAAGCTTCGGATGGACCTGGCTAAATTGGCCCGAGTCGCCGGTCGCCACCAGGAGATGTTAAAGGACGTCGGTGACTGGGATATTTTCCCCAAAACCATCTGGTTTATTTCCGAGGGTAGATTCGGTTTTGATGAGCAAGGACAGGCCTACCTGGACGGTCATCCGATCCAATCCGGTTCCTGGTCTTAACCTTTGGTGCATGGGCGGCATCTATAGAAGCAGCCACAGACGAATTTGTCGGGGCGCCCCGGCGGAGGTGCTCCTTTGTCTCCTTTAAATGACTGTGTCGTCGGCCTTGGAAAGCGGCGCTCGGTGCGAGGAGATTTTTTCAAAAGGGACAAAAATGAGCAATAATCCTGGCATAATACCTGAGACTCTGGCCTGCCGGCATCGCCGGGCCCCGGACAGCTATTCCGAACAATTTCTTTCACAA
>JADFYA010000427.1 GCA_015233285.1 Deltaproteobacteria bacterium
TATACATCAAAGCAAAACCAGTTTCGGTGCATTGATTTTTCATTGAAGCCGGTAACCGATGAGCAAGGGCAAATCATTTTTCTCATTCCCGAAGGCCGTGACATAACCTATAACAAGAAAATTGAAAAGACGTTGCAACTGGAAGTTGAGCTCAGAAACAGCATGATCGAGGCTTTGCCGGCTTTCTTTATTTCTCTGGATCAAGACGGCACCGTTTTGACCATGAACGCGACTATGCTTCAGGCCTTGGGCTACAGCATCCAAGAGGTGGTGGGAACAGACTACCTGACCATGTTTGTCCCGGAACGGGACCGCCCCAGAGTGGACAAGGTTTTTCAGACGCTGATGCAAGAGGAATATATTGAGCTGATTGAAAACCTTGTCCTGGCCAAGGACGGACGGGAACTAAATGTCGAATGGCGGGGCCGGGTTATCCGCGAGGAAGGAAAATTCAAGTTTTTCTTTGGGGTGGGCATAGACGTAACGGAGCGAAAAAGGGCCGTTGAAGCACTTCAGGCAAGTGAGGAAAGGTACCGTCGGGTTATGGAAGCTTCCCCCGACCCCATCACGGTATACAGTGCCGCCGGAGAGGTGATCTATGTTAATCCGGCCTTTAAGCAGACTTTTGGCTGGTCCGGGGAAGAATTACTCGGGCGGGGGATTGACTTCATTCCTCCCCACGAGGCGGCAAAGACGAAAGAAGCCGTGAGGCGGACCTTACGCGGCGAAAGCGTGCTGTTGGAAACTCAACGGCTGACCAAAGACGGCCGGGTCCTGGATATTCAATTGAATACGGCCGTTCTTTTAGATCGTGACGTCCGGGTGGCCGGGGATATCGTCATTTATCGCAACATTACGGAGCACAAACAGGCTGAAGCGGCTTTACGGGAGAGCGAGGAAAAATACCGTGTTCTGACTCATGAGTCACCGATGGGCATCGCCGTGATTGCTCCAAACGGAACGTACAAGTTCGTCAACCCCAAATTCACTCAGCTTCTCGGTTACACTCTTGAAGATGTTCCAACCGGAAGAGCGTGGTTCGGAAAGGCGTTTCCTGATCCTGAGGATCGGGCCCAGGCAGTCCAGGCCTGGGCCAATTGGCCGGAGGACGGCAGCCGCAAATGGATATTTAAGGTCACCTGTAAGGACGGGACCCGGAAAGAAATCCAGTTTACTCCCGCGACCATGAGCACAGGAGATCGATTCGTACTTTATGAAGATATCACAGAGCGCCGCCGGGCCGAAGAGGCTCTGCGCCAAAGCAGGCACGATTTTCAGCGGCTTTATGAAGAATCTAAGAAGGCTGAAGATGTTTACAAATCTTTGCTCAATTTTTCCCCCAATGCCATTATTGTTTATAGTATGAATGGCGAAGTGGAATACCTGAATCCGGCTTTCACTCAGATTTTCGGCTGGACTTTCGAGGAGCTTAAGGGAAAACGAATCGATTTTGTCCCGGAATCGGAAAAGCGGATCACCTGGGAAACAGTTATAGGGATCGTCAAAGAAGGCAAACCTTGTGTCGGTTTTGAAACCAGGCGCCTGACTAAAGATGGCTCGATTCTGGACATAAGTATAAGCGGTTCCAGATTTTATGATCATACCGGAACCCCCGCCGGAATGCTGGCCATCCTGCACGATGTGACCGAGTCCAAGCGGATTGAAAGCAGGCTTCGTCAGGCCCAAAAAATGGAAGCCGTGGGTGTCTTAGCCGGCGGTATCGCCCACGATTTCAACAACATTTTGGCGGCTATCATCGGTTTCACCGAAATGGCCGCGGTGGAAGCTCCAGAAGGCGGCAGGTTGCGGCACCGTCTGGAACGGGTTCTCCAGGCCAGCCATCGAGCCAAGGAATTAGTAAAACAAATCCTTACCTTTAGCCGCCAAACCGAACAAGAAAAAAAACCGGTTCGCCTGTCTTCCATCGTCAGCGAAGCACTCAAGCTCCTGCGCGCTTCGATTCCTTCAACTATTGAAATTCACCAAGATATTCAAGACGAAACCGGCGTCATCCTGGCCGATCCGACTCAAATCCATCAAATTTTGATGAATCTTTGCACCAACTCCGGTTACGCCATGCGCGACAAGGGCGGCACTCTCCGGATTACGCTGAGCAATCTGTTTCTCGACAATCCGCTGATGCTCCAACAACTCGATTTGACGCCTGGTTGTTACATCAGGTTAACCGTTGGCGACACGGGCCACGGCATGGACCAAGAGACACAGGAGAGGATATTCGAACCGTTTTTCACGACTAAACCAAAGGGCCAGGGTACGGGCATGGGCCTGGCCGTGGTTCACGGGCTGGTCAAAAGTCATGACGGCGCCATCACCGTTTACAGCGAACTCGAGCAAGGGACGACATTCCATGTCTATTTCCCCAGGCTGGAAGGAGAAGTTTCCGCGGCTAACGAAGAGGCGGCCTTGGGGGCTACCGGCGACGCCCGGATCCTCTTTGTCGACGACGAAAACCTGGTTGTGGAAATGGGCACCGACCTGCTCCAAAGCCTGGGTTACCGCGTCGTGGCCATGACCAACAGTGTCGAGGCCTTGAAACGATTTCGCCAACGCCCCGGCTACTTCGATCTAATCATTACCGACCAGACCATGCCCAATCTGACCGGGGCCGAATTAGCCCGAGAAATTCTGGATGTTCGCCCCGATATACCCATCATTCTCTGCAGCGGCTTCAGTGAAACCATCAGCTATGAAGCTGCCAAGAAATTAGGCATTAAAGAGTTCGTCATGAAGCCCCTGACCCGACGAGAAATGGCTACGGTCATCAAACGCGTCTTGGAAGGCCGGGGGTAAAGTCCTGGCTGCTTGTTGCCGGTTGTCTTCAACATGTAACCGGTAACCGGCAACCAGTAACGGAAGAACTTGATTGTTTCGCGGCCTGGAACAATCTTTGGGGGAAGCATGTTTTCGATCACCCCGCGCCAAAAGGTGTTGATCGCCTTGCTGGTCATGATCGTAGCTTATGGCACACATCCCTACCGTGTCAATCAGGCTGAAGACGTGCCGGCCGCCCCGGTTCAGCCATATTTCGGCCCGGATAACGCCCGAAGCAGCCGGACAGAAATGACCGCAGTCCAAAAGTTTCTCTTCTTTATCCCGATTAATGTCAATCAAGCAACCAGGGCCGACCTGACTTTAATCCACGGAATAGGCCGGAAGACTGCCGAAAAGATCACCGGCTACCGTAAAA
>JADFYA010000428.1:0-1650 GCA_015233285.1 Deltaproteobacteria bacterium
ACACTTCAAGAGCAACGAGCACCAAGTACCAAGCAACCGGCAACGAGTAACGAGCAACCGGCAACGAGTAACGGGTAACGGGCATCAAGGAGCATCATTAATTATGTCCATGTTGAATATAAAATCGGAAGCTGAGTTACGCCTGGATTTGATCCGGATCTGCCGGATGATGAGCTTGAAGAATTACGTGGCGGCCACAGACGGGAACGTGACCATCCGGATGGGCGACCGGATCCTGGCTACCCCGTCCGGGGTCAACAAGGGGTTTCTGGAGGCGGATCAGTTGCTGGTGACCGACCTGGACGGGCAGCTCGTTTCCGGCGTCGGGCGTCCCACCACGGAGATCCGGATCCACCTCCTGGTTTATCAGATGCGGCCGGACGTTCAGGCCGTAGTTCATGCCCATGCCCCGCTGGCCACAGCCTTTTCCATTGCCGACATCCCCCTTCCCGCTGATCTCTTGCCCGAAGTCATCATGACCCTGGGGGCCATCCCGACCACCGACTACGCCACTCCGGCCAGTGACGAAGGACCGGAGGTGATTAGGCCCTGGGTGCCCTCATGTGACGCCATGATCTTGAAACGCCACGGCACGTTAACCCTGGGCCGGGATGTCTATGAAGCCTATTGCAGGTTGGAAAAGGTCGAACACCTGGCCGCGGTGGCTCTGGCCACCCATTCGTTGGGCCGGTCGCCCCGCCTATCCAAAACTCAGGTCCGCCGTTTGGCCCAAATCGGAGTGGAGAGTGGTTACATCTCCCCGGCCGCGGCCCAACTGGCTTGCGCCGGTGTCAAGAAATCGGCCGGGAAACCCAAAAATGGGTAATGTCGGAATGCTGTTAACCTGAGTTCGACGAGTTATATTAACTGGAAGGCAGAAATGTATCCGCAGATGAACGCAGATGAACGCAGATGGATGAGACCCACAGGCTCCTGTGGTCATTCGTTTTTTTTAATCTGCGTAAGTCGGCGCAATCTGCGGATTAAATCTTAGATAAACCAGATTACGTGGAGAATCAGCCATGACGGAACAAGTCCAAAATCCAGATCAGCCGGATCAGCCGGATCAGCCGGATCAATGCGAGCAAGAGGACCAAACCCCCCGCCAGGTCGGCTGGGTGAGCATTGCCGAAGACGGCGCTATTACCATTCCGGCTGAAATCATGACCGGGTATGTTAAAGAAGCCGTGGGGTGCAAACTCTGGCGCCAGGATGTCCGCAACCGCTTTGGCCTGAAACTGGCCCCGGAGATGGCCGAAGGCGTGATCACAATTGAACGGGTGCCGGGTGGCGAGGCCGGGGAGACCGGCCTAGTCAGGGCCGGCTCATTCTTAACCCAGTCCGGGATTCCCTTTGAACCGGGAAAACGTTACGAGGCCTATTTCGATCCCAAGAACAACTTCCTGGAAATTCCCCTGGGCGATATTTCCGAAGGTGCGGTGTATAATCCCTTCACCCAGAAGAACGTGCTTGATGACTATATTCCGCTGGAGGGATTTTAACCGGGCTTAGGTTGTGTGTGACATGGTTATGGTTTATGCTTCTGAGAGCACCTGTTACTGGTGGCTCGCCGCTGATTGAATACCGGTACCTGGCCGCGGCCGCAATCTGGAGACAGAGGTTACTAGCCTGCAGCTATCTATAATTTAA
>JADFYA010000428.1:1660-3202 GCA_015233285.1 Deltaproteobacteria bacterium
CCGCAGTCCGGCTGGCCATCCTGACCACGGCCGACTTACAGAGTAAGATTGTCCCATATGAAATTAAGGATGACGGGCGGAAGGTCTCAGTCGGCGGGTTGGAGCGAATCGCTGCCGCGGCTAAAACCGTCCGGCAACAGGTGGACGGATCGTTACTCCTATCGTCCGGCGACGACCTGGTGGGGTATCTGTATGCCTTGCTCAAGGGAGAACCGGAAATGGCCGGGATGACCCTGGCCGGTTACGATGTCGTCACTCCGGGCAACCACGAGTTTGACTATGGACTGACGGTCTATCGGAATGCGTTGAGGCAGGCTAAATTCGATGTGATTTCAGCTAATACGACGGTGACTGATCCTGAGGTGGCGGCGAAAATCAAACCCTGGGTGGTCAAGGAAGTGGCCGGGGTCAAAATCGGTCTGTTCGGACTGATGACTCCAGACTTTATGAAGGTCTGCAGCCCGCCGGGGGGTGGCGTCAAGGTCAATCCCGAGACCATTCCCGTGGCCAAGGATGCTGTCGGCAAGCTGAAATCCATGGGCTGCCAATTGATCGTGGCCCTGACGCACCAGGGTATGACTCTCGACCGGAACCTGGCCGCCGAAGTGCCGGGAATCGATATCATCATCGGTGGGCATGATCATGAATCGGGTTATGCCGTGGTGGGCCGGACGATTATCGCCAATGACGGACTGGGCGGGAAATACTTAGGGGTGCTGCGGTTCAAGTTTCGGGATGGGGCCGTGACCGATCCCGCCTGGGAGCAAATCAAGCTGACCGCCGAGGTCGGCTCAGACCCGAAGATCCATGCCTTGATGGCCGGATACATGGCTGAGTGTCAGGCAAAGCTGGGCCAGAAAATTGGTGAAACGACCGAAGAGCTGGATGCCAGGGAAAAAACTGTGCG
This sequence comes from Deltaproteobacteria bacterium, assembly GCA_015233285.1. Next base: position 2,568 of record JADFYA010000428.1, read on the forward strand.
ATTCCAGGAATCCAACGCCGGAAACCTGATCACCGATGCCTGGCTGAACTGGTTTGACCAGGCGGACGCGGCTCTGCTCAATAGTGGGACTATCCGAGGGGACAGAATCTACCCGGCCGGGCCGGTAACCTATCTCCTGGTGAATGAGATTCAGCAATTTTTGGGTGAGATCATTCGAGTCCCGCTAACCGGGGCTGATCTGAAGCAGGTCTTGGAGATTGCCGCGTCATCTCTGGTCGCGGACGGCGATGGCTGCCCCACTCAAAATCGGGCGCCCAGTGGCGGATTTCTGCAGGTCGGTGGTCTAAGAATGACTATTGATCTTAAACAGCGGCCATTTTGCGCCACCTACTCCGGCCGTCGGGTGACTCAGATAATTAATCCCGGAGCGCGGGTGGTCAAGGTGGAGGTCCGGCGCCGCGGGAATTGGGAAAATTTAGACCCGGCTGCGATCTACTCCGTGCTGGTCAATGACTGGATGGCCGGCGGGGGTGATGGCTACTACGTGTTTTTGAAAGAGGGATTGAAGAAAGAGCCGACGACCATGATCACCACCGATGTCCTGGCCGCTTACATTAAGCAACACATCCCCGTCTCGCCCAAGGTGGAAGGCCGGATTAATTTCATCGGCAAGT
>JADFYA010000429.1 GCA_015233285.1 Deltaproteobacteria bacterium
TCCGGTCCCGGCTGCTTTTGACCAAAGCCGTGGGGCTGTTTAGAGACCAGGACGTAGAACTGGTAAACAAGATCACCACGGGCCTAAAGCTCGATTACATTCAACTGCACGGCCGGGAGGATGCGGATTATATATCCCGTTGCCAGGCGCCGGTGATCAAGAACATGCCTCTCCGGGATCAGGCTGATATTGACCTGGCCAAATTATACTTACCGATGGTCCGGTATATCCTGTTCGATGGGGCGGAGCCGGGCCAGGGCCGGACTTGCAACCATTCGCTTTTGTCGAGCATTGATTTTCCCTTTCTCCTGGCCGGCGGGATCACATCGGATAATGTCCAGGTGGCCGATTGCAGCTCGAAAATACTGGGCGTTGATGTGGCCGGCGGGGTCGAAACGGACGGGGTGGTGGACAAACAGAGGATCGCCCGGTTAATCGACCGTCTGGACAAAATATAGGATAAGAAACCGTTTTCCTATTCAGGCTTAAGCTAAATTTCTTGACATTTATTGGTAACCTCCATATAGCTATAAGATAAAATACGATTCGAACAGGTTACCGGAATAATTCCTCCTTTGTCATTCCGAACGAATATTTTTTCACCTTATAGTTCCATATTGAAGGTCCTGTCCCGAACAGGGTCAATTTCGATAATCTGGCCTGCTGGTCCGGCCCGGCTCACAAACCGACGGCTCGGGTCGGCAGTCCTCCATGCACGCCGAGACCCCTCTCGGGTCTACCGGCAGAGACCGCTATGCTTAAAGAAAAACTAATGAATGTCGACACCGGGTATTTCGGCGAGTTCGGCGGACGGTATGTGCCGGAAATGCTGGTCCCCATCATGGATGCCCTGCGAGACGCCTTTGTCCGGTATTATCAAGACGAGGAGTTTCTGGCCGAACTGGCTCATCTTAATGAAACCTACATCGGACGCCCCACCCCTCTCTATTTTTGTCAAAACCTGACCACTAAGCTGGGCGGCGCCCGGATCTACCTGAAGAACGAGGGCCTGTGCCATACCGGCGCCCATAAGATCAATCATTGCCTGGGCCAGGCTCTGATCGCCAAACGGATGGGTAAGAGGCGGGTCATTGCCGAGACCGGGGCCGGGCAACATGGCCTGGCCACTGCCGCGGTTTGCGCCAAGCTGGGGATGGAGTGCGTGGTCTACATGGGAGCAAAGGACTATGAACGGCAACGGCCCAACGTCTTCTGGATGGAGCGGTTGGGGGCCACGGTGGTGGAGGTGAAGGAAGGCGGTCAAATTCTGCGGGACGCCATCAATGCGGCCTTGCGCGATCAGTTGAGCAATCCTACGGACACCCACTATCTCCTGGGCACGGTCTGCGGACCACATCCCTATCCGGTCATGAATACCTACTTCCAGAGCGTGGTCGGCCGAGAGGTCAAGGCCCAAATAATGAAACAGGCAGGTAAGTTTCCTGATTATCTGGTCGCCTGCGTCGGGGGCGGGAGCAACGCCATGGGCCTGTTTTATGATTTTTTAGACGATGAATCGGTCAAGATGGTCGGGGTGGAGGCAGGAGGCGAAGGCATTGAGGAAGACAGCCGGAAGTGCCGGCATGCCGCCCGGATGCAGTCCGGCCATCCCGGTGTCTCCGAAGGATTTAAGTCTCTCTTCCTCCAAAATGATGACGGCCAGATCAAAGATACCTCCAGTATCTCAGCCGGACTGGACTACTCCGGTGTCGGGCCTCAGATAGTTTATCTACGGGATATCGGCCGGGTTCGGTTCACCTACGCCACCGATGATGAAGTGATGGCCGCCTACGACCTCGTGGCCAGGTCGGAAGGTGTTTTTCCGGCCTTAGAATCCGCCCATGCCTGCGTTGAGGTGATTAAAATGGCTCCTCAACTTTCCCGTGATGAGATAATTGTTTTCAACTGTTCCGGCCGGGGCGACAAGGATCTGTTTATCGTGGCGCCTCGCTTAGCTAAGGACAACTTCGCGGCCTTCCTCCGCAAAAAAGTTGATGAACTGGGCAGGTAGGCGCCTCTTCCAATCATGTGTGGAACACCTATGAAAAATCAGCAAATAAAGATAATGTCCCATCTGGTCGCCGGGTATCCCAGCCTGGCCGAGAGTGAGAAAATCGCCCTGGCTATGGCCGGGGCAGGTGTCTCGTATATTGAAATTCAGATCCCTTTTTCCGATCCGGTAGCTGATGGGCCGACCATTGCCGCGGCTAACCGCCATGCCCTGGATCGGGGCACTTCGGTGAACGACTGCTTTGAGCTGATGACCCGGCTTAAGGAGCGGGTGTCCATTCCCCTCTTGTTCATGTCCTACTACAACATCCTCTTCCGGCACGGGGTGGACGCCTTCTGCGCCCGAGCCGCCGCGGCCGGCTGCTGGGGCCTGATCGTACCGGACATCCCCTTTGATGAAGAGCCGGGTAATGGTTATTTAGCCGCCTGCGCCAAATGGGGCCTGAATCCCATTTTGGTCATCTCGCCCATTACGCCGCCCGACCGGTTGCGGGCGATTGGAGAAATGGCCAAAGGCTTCGTTTACTGCGTCTCAGGTTTTGGGATCACCGGCCAGGAGCGAAACGTCTCGGATGAGACCAGGGACTACCTGGCCCGGGCCCGGCAACACATTTCGCAGCCCCTGGCCTTGGGCTTTGGGATTTCCAGCCGGGACCAAATTGTCGCCGCGGCCGAGCTGGCCGACATCGTGGTTATCGGGAGCAAGATCATCAACCTGTACAACCAGGGCAGTGAAACGGAAGGTCTGAAGAATATTGTCGACTTCCTGCAAATAAGTTAGGAAGGAGCATTCCGAAAGAGAACGCAGAGGACTCGTGAAAAACGCACAGGTTTTAAAACGCAAGTCGGTTTCAATCTAGACCAACATGCTGAAATAAAACCCTATGCTTATTTTCCGTGAGGCCCGGCGTCCTCTTTCTTTTCTCGGCGCCCGCGGTATGCCTTTTGGAGGCCCCAAGGGATCTTGCCGCTTACCTTCCGCAGCATTATATATCTCGCCAAATATATCGCGCCAATCCCCAAGTTGTCTAGCCCGAATCCCGGCCTCTTCCGGTAATCCGGTTGTCCATATCAGCATCGGCAACGGACATCGCTACCTGAGTCTGACGGTCTCATAATATATTTTAAAAATGGAGGCGACTTCTGTAAGAAGCCTTAAACAGTCAATTACGGCCATCCGATAGG
>JADFYA010000042.1 GCA_015233285.1 Deltaproteobacteria bacterium
CTGAAACAACAGCCGAAAAGCAGGCACAGCCTGCGCCCCCCAAAAATGACCCTGCCGACATGAACTCGGCCAGTAACCGGTTGTGGCAAATCAAAAGGGAAAAGTTCGAACGACTCAAAAAGAAGCGGCAGAGTATCGCCCGCTGTGAAAAAGCATACACCAAATCCTTGAACCAGACCAGTCAGGTCATGAAGAGTATTGCCGGGGGTAATATTAATGATCTTCCCAAAATTGTTAGTTTTATTTCCGAGATGTCGGAGTTGTTTCTTGAAGACAAGGACAGCACCCTCCACCTGATGACCCTGTCGGCCACTGAGGAAAGGGTATATTACCATTCACTCAACGTGGCGGTCCTGTCCATGATGTTAGGGAAGGAAACCGGACTTGACCGGGAACAAATGGAAGCCTTGGGGATCGGGGCCCTGTTCCACGATATCGGCAAGTCGCGGATCGAGAAAAAGATTCTGTTGAAAAAACCTCCCTTAACCAAGCCGGAAATGACTTTGCTCAGGATGCACCCCAAGCTAGGCGTAGAAATATTGGCCAAAGCAAAAGAGAGCCTTCCTCGGGCTGTCTTTGAGGTAATTTATCAGCATCATGAATTCTGCGACGGGAAAGGCTATCCTGCAGGATTGGGGGCAAGTCAAATCAACTATCTGGCTAAGGCCATCACCATTATCGACACTTACGACAACTACTGCAACCGGTCGGACCCCAAGGATTCCCTCACCCCTTACCAGGCCCTGTCAGTCATGTTTTCAAAACAAAAACACCTATTTGACGCCGCTCTGTTGGCCACTTTTGTTCGTTGCCTGGGCGTGTTTCCGCCTGGAAGCATCGTGGCCCTCAACAACGGGGCCATCGGGATGGTTGTCTCGGTTAACCCTCAAGACGCCCTGCACCCCAGTGTCCTCGTGTATGACCCCGAAATCCCAAAAGATGAGGCCGTAATCATTGATCTCAAAGAAGAGCCTGAATTAAAAGTGGAGAAATCAGTCCGGCCGGCCCATTTACCGGAAGAAATCTACGAATACCTCAACCCCAGAACCAGAATAACTTATTACGTAGAATCCGGGAAAGACACCAAGGTGAAATCATAAAGCCACTGATGACGACTGCGGGTTACGAACCGGGAGAGCCGGTTTTTTTTGTTCGTTCTTGCGGAGAACTTCTATTTCTGATAAGAATATCTTAACTTGCTTCTCCATTACAGCCCCCCCGGTCCTTTATTCATCAACCGAGTCAAGCCTGGTGCGACTCATAAGGAGGTCTTTAAGAAACCATGACTAACCCAAACGCTCCCGAATACGTTGTCTCGGTTGATCAACTCCGCGTCGGCGTCTTTATCCGGATAGAAGGTTTTTCGTGGTTTACTCACCCCTTCGTATTCAGGAGTTTTAAACTAAAAAGCCAGGAGCAAATACAGACTATTAAGGATCTGGGAATATCTCAGGTGATCTGTATTCCGGAGCGAAGCGATGTCCTGCCTTTACGCCCAGAAAAACAAGTTGATAAAGCGGCGGAACCGGCCAAACCCATGCCACCGAAGCAGACTACGGCCATTGATCGGTTATGGCAGATCAAACGGGAACGGGCGGCCCGGCTGAAGCAGAAAAAGGAACGCATCGTTAAATGCGAGCAACGGTATACCACGTCCTTAAAGCAGGTGGCAAGCATCATGAAGGGCATCGCCTCCGGAAGCTTTCAGGAGGTGCCCCAGGCTATCAATTTTGTCAAGGAATTATCAGAATTTTTCTTGGCCGATATGGAATCCACACTGCATCTGATGAATCTCACCGCGACTGAGGAGAGAGTTTATTTTCATTCTTTGAATGTAACGGTATTGTCCCTGATGTTGGGGCGGGAAGCAGGCCTCGGCCTGGAAGAAATGAACTTGCTTGGCATCGGCTCCCTGTTTCATGACATCGGCAAATCCAAAATCGAAAAGAAAATCCTGCTCAAAAGAACCGCACTGACTAAACCCGAAATGGCCATCTTGTTCATGCACCCCAAGTTCGGGATGGAGATTCTCCAGAAGCAGAAAAATGTTTTCCCCAAGGCGGTTTCAGACATTGTCTATCAACACCACGAACTGTGTAACGGCAAAGGCTACCCCGAGAAGTTGACCGCGGAGCGAATCAGCCGCTTGACGAAGATTGTCAGCATTGTAAATACATACGACAACCACTGTAATAAGCTCGAAGCCCAGGAATCTCTAACGCCATACCAGGCTCTGTCCTTCATGTTCACCCAGCAAAAGCAATGGTTCGACTTGAATCTCTTGACGGTGTTTATCCGCTGCCTCGGTGTTTATCCGCCTGGAAGTATCGTGGCCCTGAACAATGGGGCGATCGGTTTGGTTATCTCAGTTAACGCCGTTGATCCCTTATATCCCAGTGTCCTGATTTATGATCCGGACATTCCAAAGGAAGAGGCCATTATCGTCGACCTTAAAGAAGAAACGGATCTAAAGGTCGAAAAATCGGTCCGGCCCGCCAAGTTACCGGAACAAATTTATAATTATCTCAGCCCCAGGCAGCGGATCACCTACTATGTTGATCCCACGGAACAAACCAAAAGGAAACCTTAAACCCACCTGGTTGCAGGTTGCTCGTTGCTCGTTGCCGGTTGCTGATTATCTTCAACCACCCGCAAGAAGCAACGGCTTGCAAAAGCGTAATCGAGGTCATCCAGGGCGTCATGACTATCCAGCAACGAGTAACCAGCAACGAGCAACCTGCAACAAGCAACAAGCAACCAGAAGGGAGCGTGAATGGTCCGCCGTTCCGCAGGTTTTGTCGAGAGATCAAAAATCGCGGTCCGCAATCAAGGCGTCACCGCCGCTGTGACCGGCGCCGTCAACAGACTTAGCGCGGGTCGAAAACTCGCCTGGGCGCAGATGGACGATATCCAGGAGCTCCGTCTGGCGGCCAGAGAAAAAAAGGCGGAGGTCATCGCCCATCTCGACACTTACCTGGATACCTTGATCACCAAGATATCCAGCCGGGGCGGGTATGTTTTCCAGGCGCGGACCGTGGCCGACATGCAAGGCTACCTGGTCAATCTCATCCGGACCAAGGGTATCCGAACCGTGGTTAAGGGAAAATCCATGGTTTCGGAGGAAGCCCACCTGAATCTCGCCATGGAAGCCTACGGGGCCGAGGTTTTTGAGACTGATTTAGGAGAATACATTGTCCAACTGGCTGGGGAAACACCTTCTCATATCCTCGGTCCGGCTATGCACAAGACCAAAGAGGATATCGCGGATCTCTTCAGCCAAAAGCTCGGCGGCCCAACCCTATCCACCCCGGAAGAGCTGACGGCCCTGGCCAGGGAGACGTTGCGGCGGAAATTCTTGACGGCCGGCCTGGGCCTGACCGGAGTTAATTTGGCCGTGGCCGAGACCGGGACCATTGTCTTATTGGAAAATGAAGGCAACATCAGAATGTCCACGACCCTCCCTCGGATTCATGTGGCCGTCATGGGTCTGGAAAAAATCGTTCCATCATTTGCCGACCTGGCCGTCTTCTTGAAGCTGCTGCCCCGAACCGCCACCGGTCAAAAGATGCCGTCCTATGTTTCTTTTATTAACGGCCCCTGGCCGATGCCGCCCGGTGAAGGGCCGGAAGAATTTCATCTGATCATCCTGGACAACGGCCGTCGCCGGATCGCGGCTGACCCGGACTTGCGCTCGGCATTATCCTGCATCAGGTGCGGCGCCTGTCTCAATGTCTGCCCGGTATTCCGGCGCCTGGGCGGGGGGCATCCCTATGGATTTACATATAGCGGTCCCATCGGGGCAATTTTGGCGCCGCTGATGTCCGACCTGCCGGATGCCGCCCATCTGCCGTTTGCCTCCACTCTTTGCGGAGCCTGCCGCGATGCCTGCCCCGTAATGATTGACCATCCCAGTCTTCTGCTGAAATTAAGATACCGAATCGCCAGCCAAAAAAATCCTTCATCCCCTCGCCTCCTGACCGAGAAGCTGCTGGTTCAAGCCGCCGGTCGGGTCAAAAGACACCTGGGTCTTTATCAGGCTGCCATTAGGGTAGCCAGACTCACTCGAATGTTGGGGATAGATTCAAACGGGCTGGTAACCAGGGCCGGACTGGTTTTCCGGCCACCGGCGCCTCGGACCTACCGTGAAATGAAGCGTCACCTCAACTCCAAGCGAAAAAAGAATTCATGATCCCTTCCGACCTGATCACCATGTTCAAACAGCAATGGCTTTCCGTGGGCGGTAATTTCCATCAAGCCGCAGACCCTTTGACGGCCCGGGAAATTCTAATCAACCTGGGTCGGCAATGTCACCCACGGCCGGCCGCGGTAGAGGACCGACCCTTAATCAGACAACTTAGGGTGAACGAGACGTTGGCGGAACTGGGAATTGAGGTGCTTTCGCCTTCCGGGGCATGGGGACCGCACCCTGAGATCTTACCTGGTGCCGAGGAACGGCGCGGCCTGGCTGAAGCCGGCCTGGGGATTACCGTAGCTGATTACGCTCTGGCTGACTCAGGGACACTGGTCATCTTGGCCGGACCGGAAACCCGGCGGTCTTTTTCATTATTGCCCCCGGTTCATCTGGCCCTGGTTCCGGCGGCAAACATTTTGCCGGATTTAGATGCCTTATTTAAGTTGTTGGGGCAAAATCAGGGACCGGTCAATCAGATGGGCCAGGTCATGACATTCATCACCGGGCCGAGCAAGACCGGGGACATCGAGTTCAACCTGGTCATGGGTGTGCACGGACCAGGCCGGACAGAGGTCATCGTCACCACCTGGACCTGACGCAGCCGGGTTGCGGGTCAAGGTGTCCTTCTAATCACGGATAATTGTGCAACCCCAGGGGCCGACAACAAAACCCATAGAAACGGGATTCAGACCATGACCGATCAACCGCCGGATAATAACCGGACCTACTACCACGCTTATGAAGAGCGCTATATCGCGGTGTACCGCACCGGCGCCCAGTTTTGGAATCCCCATGAGCCCAGTTCAGCTTTGGCCGAGTTTCTCGATGCCTATAATTATTCGAATCAGAATGTGCTGGAACTGGGATGCGGCGAAGGCTTCGAATCATTCTATCTGGCCTCCCGCGGGTTAAACGTCACGGCCGTGGACATCTCCCCCACCGTCATCGAAAAGTGCCGGGCTTTGGCCTTGGAAAGAGGCGTCGATATCAATTTTCAAGTCGGCGACATGACCCAGCTTGATGCACTTGCGGGAGAATCCTTTGAGTTAGTGGTCAATGTCGGTTCCTACCATATGCTGCATCAATATGAGCATCGAGAGCGTTGCCTGCAGGAGATAAACCGGCTATTAGTCCCTGGCGGCCGACTGTTTTTCCAAAACGGCCTCAACCTGAAAGAAGCGGCCGTCTATTTTCCGGAAGACAGTGAAAGAATCAAAGCTTTTAAGGAACTGCGGCGGAATTACCGGCCGGGGCAACCAGCCCCTCGCCGGGTCGTAATCAACGGCCGGGAAGAAACTATTTCTCTGCCGGTCAGTCCCAAGACCTGGTTCGCCCGCCTCGATGAATATACGGCTGAAATAGAAGCGGCGGGGTTTCAGGTGGAGCAGGCCCTTCGGACCAATCGGGACCGGATCAACATCGGCTGGGAAGCGGTGGTTGTGGCCGGGAAATGAACTGGTACGGGTCGGAATAAAAAGCACAACCTAAACAGGCCCATTTCCGCGGCCTAAAAACCAATGATCAGCACTTTTCCATTCCAAACGGATGTGAGGCCCCCGATCATATTCGAAGATGGTCAGGCCGTGCTTTATCACCAGTATTGCCACCTTGCCTTTGGCAGCCTGAACAGGGCCGTCAATCCCTCCCCAAACATCGTTCGTGATTTTTGGTTCATCCGGCTAAAGCGTACTTGGCCTCGTGAACGGCCATGATTTTTAGTTTGAAAAATTCGGTGTCCCTGTAACCGTAGGCTTGTCGCTTCATGGTTTTTATTTTGTTGTTTGTCCCTTCCAATGGTCCTGTGGAGATAGGGTGGTCATAGTAGGCCAATAGGCCAAAACGGTGGGCGCCCAGAGTTTGAGCGAATTTCTTGAACAGTTGGATGTCGGTGGAGCTAGCCCGATCGATCCAATCATTCAAAAAGGATTCGGCATTGGACTCAGAAGCTTCTGCTCATGACCTGGGTGTCCTTTCTGACCGCCCTGTTTTCGACCGCTCTTTCGGATAGCCCTTTTGGGCTTCTGATAAGGGTTGTCAGTTGAGGAAGGGTTGCTGGAATTCGTTGAGTCCTGGTTCAGTTTAGCGGTCAGCTTCCTAAGACCAAAGTGGATTTTGTTTTGACGGCAGTTTTATTTTGAAAACGGTGCCTTTGTTGACGCTGGTTTGGACCTCGACAGCTCCCCGATGGCGATCCACAATTCCATACACCACAGATAAACCTAACCCTAAGCCCTTCCCTTCCGTTTTTGTAGTGAAAAAAGGTTCAAAAATGTGGTCTAAGTCTTCTTTGGCGATGCCGCAACCAGTGTCGGAGACCTTAATCAATACTGTCTGGTCAACCGGTTGGACGTCGCTTTCCAGGGTTAACCTCCCACCTTGGGGCATCGAGTCCAGGGCGTTTAAAATTAGATTAATAACCGTTTGCTGAAGCTGATTATCGTCCCCCCAGACGAGAGGTGGAGTTGGATGAAATTTAGTAATCAATTCAACGTTGGAAAGCTGCAAGTTATGCTGACTCATTATCACACATTTTTCCAGGACGTCGTTAATTTTGACGCAGCGAAACTCTGATAGCGGTTTCCTGGAAAAGGCCAATAAGTTACTAACAATCTTAGAACAGCGGTTGGTTTCGCTTTCCATCAACTCGAGATAGTTTTTAAATTTTTGCTGGTGGAGGCCGTCAATCGGACCCTGAGCGGTGATCTTTTTCATCAAACGTATATAGTTCAGGGTTCCGGTTAAAGGATTGTTGATCTCATGAACCATGCTGGCGGCCAGCCTCCCCAGCGAGATCATTTTATCCTGATGCAACAGCCTGGTTTGGTCCGCGAATTCTTGTTCCAGTTTGCGTAGTTGCCACAGATCCTTAAAGAAACCAACCAATCCAATCTCCAGCTCCCCTTCGGTCAAAACAGCCCCGGAAAATTGGACCGGCACTTGGGCCCCGGCCTGATTGATCAAATGAGTTTCGTAAAGGTACACCCGATTTGGCCCCCCCAGTCCGGGGGAAAGCAGCTTATGCATCATATCTTGATAATCGGCCGGAGCGAAAAAATCTTTCAGACTCTTTTGATGAATCACGTCCTTCTTATGATATCCCAACATTAGCTCTGAGGAGCGATTGAAGATGATAACCTTTCCGCCGGGATCACATCCGATAATGCCGTCTATGGAGCTTTCAATCAGGTTGTCTTGAAATTTGCTGATCTTGGCCAATTCTTCAGCCGTGTCAAGCCAACGTTTTTCCAACAACTCCGTATATTCATGCAGTTTCCGATTCCGGATTAGTCTCTCCTGGGCCCGCTTAAGGGCGACTTCGAGAGCCATATCGCTCACCGGTTTCATTATGAAATCGGAAGCACCTAATTGCAGGGCCTGAATGGCCGTGTCAATTTCCACATGAGCCGTGATGACGATGACTTCTTTGTCTGAATCCAACGATTTGATCTGCTGGAGCACCGCAATTCCGTCCAGGCCGGGCATTTTCAGGTCAGTGAGGACAATATCCGGCCTGACCGCAAGGAACACTTCCAGCCCGGCTTCCCCGTTGGGCGCCTCCCAGACCTGATACCCGGCGTCGCGCAAGGTAATGGACAACACTTTGCGGATCGAGTCATCGTCGTCAATTAACAGGACTTTCCATTCTGAGACCGCGTATGTCATAATTTTACTTTGGATGTGTTAGGGTTAAGCGAGGGGTCGAGCGGCCTGAGAATAGAGGGAGCCGGGCCGTGAAAAATCTCACCTGGTCGGGTGATGGCGTGGCTGGTTGATTCTTGCCGGCAATTTAAAGCAACTAGCCGGCAAGAATCAACAGGATTTTTGACTGCACCAATGGTGGCTGGGCTGACAACAAGGCAGTACGTGAGTTCCGCCTCTCTCATGCCGCCAGTTTGTTTAAGAATTTTTTGGTAACGGATAAGTTCAGACCTAGCTTCAGTGTGTCTTGGTTCAGTCCCAGGGCCAGACCGATCAATTGAGGAAGGTAAATTATGGTGTTAGTCAAGTTTGCTTGCTCCCGCCTGGAGATTCCTTTTTGAAAACCATCGAGGTTGGTCTGGCACATGGGGCAGACTGTGGTTATGCAATCCGCCCCCTGGGCAGCCTTGAGGATGGCGCCTGAAAGAGTTTGGCCGATTTCTTTTTTGGTGGTCATCAGCGCCGCCCCACAGCACTTGGCCCCCATTTCCCAAGGATGGACCTCCGCCCCCAGCGCATTAATCAGCCGCTCCATGGATATGGGACGCTGCGGATCATCAAATCCGAGGTATGGCCGCAGGCTTTGACAGCCGTAATAAGGAGCGACCCGGAGACCCGAAAGTGGCCTGGTTACTTGAGCCGTGATGTCATCCGCTGCAAAATCCGTGACTAAGACGTCCAGAAGGTGCCTGACCTTGAGCCCTCCCTGATAAGACAGGTTTTCCACGGCCAACGCCTGGTTGACCTTATCAGCCAGACCCGGTTCCGCCTTAAGGTCAATCCCCACCCGTTTCATGTTCAAGTAACAGGCGCTGCAAGGAACCAGAATATCCGCGTCGAACCTCAGACGTTCCGCCAGGGCCAGGTTGCGGGCCGGCAGCACCAAAGACATGAGCCGGCTGTTGGCCTCTGCCGCGCCTGCACCACAACAGGTCCAGTCTTCGATCTCGACGAGTTCGGCGCCTAAAGCCGCCATCAGGGCCCGGGTGGAGCGATCATATTCTTGAGACGAGCCGTCCAGGGTGCAGCCGGGATAATAGATGTATTTCATGGGAGGTTCTCCAGTTCCTTGATCTTGGCAAAGAGGGCGTCAAATCTGCCAGGCCCGCCGAATTTGGGCACCTCCAGGGCGAGTTTGCCCTTGCTTAATAGTTTCAACCCCAGACCGGCGAAACCCAGGGGAAAGAGGGGATCCTTCATCGACAAGAAGTACCGGTTGATGAACTCCATTTCCTTAACCCGGCCGTGCTGCTGCACCGTGGTCATAAAACTGCGGTAAAAATTCATACTGGCCTTGTGTTTTGTGATTCCTTCGGCGTCAGCCAGGCGCTTCAGGGCAGAGATGGTCTGAGTCAGCGGCAGTCCTCTGGGGCAACGCAAGGTGCAGTAGTAGCAGGCAGAGCAGAGGTAGAACGTTCTACTCTGGAATATCTCATCCTTCAGCCCCAGTTGGACCATCCGCCAGAGCTGCCTGGGCGTGTAATCCATAGCGTAGGAGTTGGCGCAGGAACCAGTGCAAGAACCGCACTGCATACAGGCGCGGACCTTTTCCAGCACCTCGGCCAGGCCTTCTGAAGCTTCAAATTTTCTTTGCTTTTCCACCAAATTTTGGTTAGGTGCAATCATTACCTTGACCCTCCCGTTAAATTGCCTCTGGTTCAGAAGACCTCTTGCAAGGCCGCATCGATAGTGTAAAACACTTGTTTGTCATGTTGACCTCTCAAGATAGACGCCCCGTTAGGGCAGACCGCCGCACAGGCGCCGCACCCCTGGCACATCAATTCGTCGACATTGATTCGACCCGTCTCTTCATCTAGGCTTCGAGCGCCATAGGGACAGGCGGAAATACATTTTTCGCACAACGAACACAAGGCCTGGCGGATTTCAGCTACGGTGTATCCGGCCGCCAGGGATTCGTTCTTGAGTATGCGGAGGGCGCGCATAGCCGCAGCCTCACCGGTGGCGACGGATTCAGCTAAAGATCGCGGGGACTGAGCCAGGCCGCAAAAAAACAGACCCTCCCGGATGGAGTCGACCGGCCGCCACTTGGATTCGGCTTCTACAAAAAAGCCGTCCTGGTCGAGGTTCACTTGAAATATTTGAGCCAGACCGGCATTATCGCCGGCCCTGATTCCGGTGCTCAAAACCAGGGCGTCCGGTTCCACCAAAACATCCCGGTCTAAGATGATATCTCTGACCGTAATACTCACCCGTCCGTCATGCACGGTGACCACCGGCTTCCGGTCTACCTGGTATTGGAAGAGGATGACCCCCTTCTCCCTGGCCTCGGTATATTGGGCCTCCATGAAACCGTGAGACATAAAATCCCGATAGAAAATAACCACACCTATTTTTGGATTTTTTTCTTTAAGATACAGGGCGTTCTTCAGTGCTCCGGCACAGCAGACACGGCTGCAATAGTTACGCGGCTCTTCTCTGGAATCCACACATTGAATCATGGCCACGAGTTTGAGTGAGTCGGGGGTTAGTTGCCCATCATGCAGCCTGGCCTCAAATTCATGTTGGGTCATGATGGCCGGACTCTGTCCGTAAGCATAGGAAGTAGTTTGGGCTTCCAGGCCGCCTGTAGCTATGACGGTGACTCCATGCTCTAGCGTCTCGCCTTGCCCATCCGCTTTTTCGATAGTGGTCAGATATCGGCCGACATGGCCCACCGAGGTAACCACTTTGGCCTTCTCATAAACGTGGATAAGCGGATTCTTCTGAATTTTGGCGATGGTTTGAGCCAAGAGTTGATCAGGAGACTCACCGCTCAGCGTCCAATGCAAGTGCCGCAGGTTGCCGCCTAATTCCGCCGTCTGTTCTACCAACATAACTTCGAATCCATGGGCGGCAATGGCCAGGGCCGCGGTCATGCCGGCAATTCCTCCGCCTAGGACCAGGGCCTTTTGACAGATATGCGTTTCTCGGACCGGAGCAGACTCTTGCTCTCGGAGCCTGGCCAGGCCCATGGCCATGAGCCGGGTGATATTTTGAGCGTGCTGTTTTCTATCCGTGACCGCTCCGGAAAAAGCTGGAGTACGAATATCAACCACTTCAATCAACGCCGGGCTGAGATCAATCTGCCGGGCCAGTTCCTGGGCCTTGCGGGTGTAGAGATATGGATTGCAGGCCGCGATCAAGACACGATTGGCATTACTCTGCCGCAATTCTTGAACCAGTTCGTTCCATCCCTCCTCCACACATATTTTTTCTCCATGATACACCCGTTCAACCGAAGGGAGGCCATTGACGGAGTTATTCAATGCCGTTATGTCCACGGTATTCGTCAGGGTTTGTCCGCAGCCGCAAACAGCTACAAACGTTTTAGGAAGTTCTTTGGACACATCACGATATTCAACTTTTGTGGAGCTGACCTCGGTTAATCCACCGCCTTTGCCGTGAATGAGACTTGAGGCCGCCAAAGCCGCCGCGTTGGCCTGAACCACCGACTCTGAAATATCTCTCGCCCCGGAGGCGGAACCGGCTAAGAAAATTCCCTCGCGAGAGGTTCGGCATAAGGAAAATCCCTGTGACTGAAAAAAACCCCAATGGTTGAGATGACATCCGGTTATTTCAGCTAATTGTCCGGCTTCCGCGGCGGGCATCTGACCGGTCGACAAAACCACCAGATCAAATTCCTCTTCGTGTTTTTCCCCAGCCGGATCAATATATGATATTTTAATAGGACCCTGATTATCGGATTGGCCGAGGGAATGCACCCGGCTTCTGACAAACCTGACGCCTAGATCTTGCTCGGCCTTGTCTCGATAACGTTGAAAGTTTTTTCCATGGGTCCGCATATCCATGTAAAATATGGCCGTATCAACTTTTCCGTCACTGAGTTCTTTGGCCAGCCGGGCTTCTTTAACCGCGTACATGCAACAAATTGACGAACAGAAGTTTTTGTCTTCTCTAATGTTCCGTGAGCCGACACATTGCAGCCAGGCTATTTTGTTGACCTCCCCACCGTCTCCGGGACGGGTCAACCGGCCGGGATGAGGGCCGGAACCACTGATCATCCGTTCAAACTCCACAGCCGTGACCACATTGGGGCAGAGACCGTAGAGGTAAGGATTGTCACCGCCGGCGGGATCATAGGACTTAAATCCGGTGGCTAAAACAATCGCTCCGACGGTCAATTTGACTTCCCCGGTCTTTATGAGGTCCTGGTAAAGCCTAAAAATCAGGTGGACCAGCGTGTCTGGATCAAATGGTTTCATCAAATAATCTGAAGCCCCAAGTTTCATGGCCTCCACCGCAGTCTCCACTGTGGCGTAAGCCGTCATCATCACAATAGGTAAATTTGGTTTGAGCTCTTTGGCCTGTTTCAGCGTCTCGACGCCATCCATCCCGGGCATCTTGATATCCAGGAGCATGAGGTTGTACTCATTCCGGGCCAGAGCAGCCAGGGCCGCCGGACCGGATTCCGCCATATCTACGCTGAACCCTTCTTCCGCCAGCCATTCTTTAAGCGAGTCGCGGACAATCAATTCGTCATCAACGACCAGGATCCGAAATTCTTTACGCCGGGCCAGTTGCAGGTCTATGGCCCCGGTGGGACAAGCCTGGACGCAAGCGCCGCACAAGGTACATTTATCTCCGTCGATCACGTAATGGTTGGGTATATTGTGCGGGACAGGCAGGTAAACGGCTTTTCGGTTGGTCAAGCCGGCATTGAATTCATCAGGAACCACCACGGGGCAAACGTCGGCACAGGCCCCGCAACCGGAACATTTGGCCGGATCCACCAGAGTCTGTCTGGTAGATAACGTAGCTTGAAAGTTACCGGGTTCGCCTTCCAATCCCACCAAAGAGGTAGCCGGGGATAAAGAAATATTCCTATGAAATAAACCCTTGCGTAAGCAGTATTGAGAAGAAGCGTCGCGTTCCACCAGCGGCAGCATTTTACACATCCCGCAATGATCACTAGGAAATTGGTAATCCAACTGAGTTAGAGTCCCGCCAATATGGGGAGCCTTGTCAATCAACATGACCTGGTAGCCAAATTCAGCCAGATCCAAGGCGGCCCGAATGCCGCTGATCCCTGCCCCAACCACCAATACCGAACCAATTTTCTTGTTTATCATGATAAACCCCACATCAATTGTGTTCCAGGCGGGTTAGTCGCGATCAATCTTTGCCTCCGGTCAGTTCGGCAAATTCCTTTTCGCGAAAAATGGACAAGGGCGGAGCCTCGTCAACACTCCGGCCGGCCTGGTAGTCAAACACTTTTTGAGTATCCCTGGCGATGGTCCGAAACAGCTCCATGACCGGCACGTCGTTAGGACAGGCATTGGAGCATTGTCCGCACCCGACGCAAGCCGTACTCATGTGGGCCAATCTGGTGATGTGGTAAAAAACCGTATCGGTGGGCATCTTGATCAAGCCCTTCTGTTTGGACCATTGGAGGTATTGGGCCGGGTCGTGATCAAAGACATCGGTTACGAACACACATTCGCGGCAGTAACAGACCGGACAGGCCACCCGGCAATTATAACAATTGACACAGTTGGCCAGGTAGCCGGTCAACCCGGCCAGGTCTTTAGTCGCCTGAGCAGTATCGGAGAACATTTGATCCCGAAAGGCCGTTCTGGCTGCAACCAGCTTTTCTATCACTTTTTGCCGCTCCGGAGGTTCCGAAGCGGCGGGCAAATCCAACCGGGCCAACACCGCTTCGCCTGCGGGCGTATTGGCTTTAACCAGAAGCTGTTGATTGATATCCATCCCCAGGAATTCAACCTGCAGGTCGGCATTCTCCGGCACAGGATACTCGCAGGCCCGGCAAGCCGCGGCCGGCTCAAACCCATTTATGACGCCTCCTTTACCCGCGATCATATTTTCATGGAATTTTATCGTCATCCCGCGGGGATCGCCCTGGGAAAGCCTGGAGTAGGCGGCGTTGCTGTAAGCGCCCAGGCAATCAAACCCAATAATTAAAATGTCATCCAACCGGCCTTGCTTCAGTTTGACCAATTCCACAAAGGCCCTGATTTCACAAGACCTGAGGGTCACAGCCAGTTTATGGCCGAGAGCCCGGGAGGTTAACTTGGACACCACCTTAGCCGCGTTAAGAGGAAACGCCGGAGCTAAGGGGTCAACCCCGTCCAGTTTTTCGGGGTCGGTAACCAGGGTGGGCATAACCACGTTTTTCATCGGGAGATGTTGCGGGACCAGGATCGCTTCAATATCACCTTTAACCAGAAGGTCTTTGAAGAAACCCTGGATGGATTCAATCGGTTTATTATCTTTTACTTCTACCTTTACCGTCTTAGCCATTCTTGCCTCCTGCCAGATAACGGTGAGCCTTGGGGGCCGGCAGCTATCAGCCCATTCGTCACTCGTTGCTTGTTGCTGGTTGCTCCTAAGAAACTACCCGGCACAGGTCGCCAAGGGGGTACACAGTTCCGGGGAGGCCGACGGCGGTGCCATCGGAGTTAGGGTGATCTCGTAGCCCAGTTGTTTGGCCGTCCGTTTGATATTGTTCAGGACTCGGTCTTGATATTTTTCTTCGTAGTAGTCCTGACCAGGGTCTTTATAGGGGCCGCCGTTGGCCCAGAGGCTATAGAATAGCCTTGCTATCTTATGGGCAGCGGCCGTGATCGCCTTGGGCGCCCCGAGTTGAGCGCGCTTCCGGCGGTAGAAAGCTCCTAATGCACTGTGGCTATGAGCCAGGACTTGGGCGGCTATGCGGAAGGCAGTGGATGCGTTGTTGGCCACTTTACGCGTTTTGCTGCTTTTGACCTGCCCGCCGGTTATCTTGTTGGCTGGACAAAGCCCCAGCCACGAAACAAAATGTTTGGCGGTGGGGAAAGCCGTTGGATCAAGACCTACTTCGGATATTATGGTCTGAACCGTCAGAGTGTTTAACCCTGGTATCCGGGTGAAGTCCACTCCGGTAATCCGTTTGAGATGGCTGCGGAGGTCAAATTCGGGTTGATGCCCTTGGACCTTCCTCTTCTTTCCGGCAGGCTCGGGCAAGGGATCAGGGTCTGTATCCGGTTTTGATTCAAACTGATCCATGCAAACGTCGATTTGTTGATCGCACTCCTTCAATTGTTGCCGATAAAAATCGTAGCGGTCAACAGCTTGTTTTAGGGAGAAAAGGTGCTCTTCCCGATAATCACCTTCTAAGGCCAGGGCAATCTG
>JADFYA010000430.1 GCA_015233285.1 Deltaproteobacteria bacterium
CCGATGACATCTATGCCACGATCATCCCCTTGGCCGAACAGGGGCTTGACGAGTCCGAAATCGCCCGGCGCTTGCAGTTGCCCGAGGCCGAAGTTCATCTTTTCCTAAAATTCCGAAAGTTGACCAGCCGCACCAAATAACGACATCAAGTCCCCGCCGCCGCCACCCTGTTTTTGATTGACAATGTCATTAATTTTACTTATAAAAAGAGACTCTCTTAGAGGTATGGAGCGTTTTAAGCAACTTGCTCCGGCCATTTATCCCGGCATCTTAATCCATAGAATGTTGCGGGTTCTCTAAAGAAGCTCTGCGAGGCCTCTGTCTTAAGCCTTTCCCCACATCATGGAATCAGGCGCCTGGTTTTCTATCGATTAGGCTGGAGGTTTCAAGCCACGTACGTCCGATTAGCCGACCTAGTCCAACCCCAGCAAAGGAGATGTAAATGGACTTTTCTTTGACCATGGAACAGGATATCCTCCGGAAATCAGTTCGTGATTTTGCCGAAAAGGAAATCAAGCCCAGGGCCCGGGAGCTTGATGAACAAGAGGAATTCTCATCCGAACTTACCCGCAGCATGGGTGAGCTGGGTCTCTTTGGAATGATTGTCTCTGAGGAGTACGGCGGGTTGGGGTTAGACTACATCTCATACATCATTGCGGTGGAAGAGCTGGCCAGGGTGGATGGATCCCATGCGGCTACGGTCGCGGCGGGCAACTCCCTGGGCATAGGTCCTCTCTATTATTACGGCAGCCCGGAACAAAAAAAGAAGTATTTGCCCAAACTGTGCAGTGGCGAGGCCCTGTGGGGATTTGGGTTGACCGAGCCGAATGCCGGATCCGATGCCGGCAACACCCAGACCACCGCGATTTTGGATGGCAACGAATTTGTCATTAACGGCAGCAAAATCTTTATTACCAATGCCTCCACCGACATGTCCCTGGGCGTGACCGTATTGGCCAGGACCGGAGTCCGCGGGGATGGGAAAAAGGAATTGTCCTGCATTTTGGTCGAAAACGGAACGCCGGGTTTCCTGGCCAAGCCGATGCACGGCAAGCTGATGTGGCGGGCCTCGAACACCTCGGAACTATACTTCGACGATTGCCGGGTTCCCAAGGAAAATATTTTGGGAAAAATGGGGCACGGGTTCCACCAGATGCTGGAGACTCTGGACAAGGGGCGGTTGTCCATTGGGGCCATGGGTTTGGGCGGGGCTCAGGGGGCTTATGAAGTGGGTCTGAAGTATTCAAAGGAACGGGTCCAGTTCGGCAAACCCATTTCCACCTTCCAGATCAATGCCTTTAAACTGGCCGACATGGCCATGGCCATTGAAACAGCCCGGCTCATCCTGTACAAAGCCTGCTGGTTACATGATCAGAAGAAGCCTTTTTCTAAGGAGGCGGCGATGGCCAAGTTGTATTGTTCCGAGGTCATGCACATGTGCGCCAATCACTCCGTCCAGCTCCACGGGGGGTATGGATTGATGAAGGAATATGACGCCGAGCGGTTTTACCGGGATCAAAAATTGCTGGAGATCGGCGAAGGGACCTCGGAAGTTCAACGGCTGGTCATCGCCAGGCTTATCGGCGCCCTGTGATATACTAACGGGACCGGACGGACGGCGCTCAAAACTTTCATTTCCACCTGGCCCGCCCTTGCCGGTTACCCCATTAAAACACCCAGCAACAAGCAACCAGCAACAAGCAACCAGCAACAAGCAACCAGCAACACGCAACACGCAACGAGAACAGGCGGCGTCATATTTGGGGCGGATGATGATCATCATCGGAGTCGACACGGGCGGCACCTTTACGGACTTCGTCTATCGAGACGGTGATCAATGGGGCGTGTATAAGTTATTATCCACTCCGTCAAATCCGGCTGAAGCTGTCCTGACCGGTTTGAACCACACGGCTGCTGGGGCGGCCAAGAATATCGTCCATGGTTCCACCGTGGCCACCAATGCCATCCTGGAGCGGAAAGGGGTCAGGACGGCCCTGATTGCCACCAGGGGCTTCGAGGATGTCATCGAGATCGGCCGGCAAAACAGATCCCGGTTGTACGACCTGGCCTTTCGGCGGGAACCTCAGATCGTCCCGGCGGAATTGCGTTTCGGGGTCATGGAGCGCACGAATTCTGCCGGTGAGGTGATTCAGGCGCTGGAGCCGGACGACCTGGCCGAAATAATCAACCGGGTCAGCCTGGCCGACGTGGAATCCGTGGCGGTCTGCTTGCTTTTTTCCTTCCTTAATCCCACCCATGAGCGGGAGGTGGGTCGAGCCTTGGCCCGGTTAAACCTTCCGATTTCCTTATCCCACGAGATTATTTCAGAGTTTAGGGAATTTGAGCGAACCTCGACCACGGTCGTCAACGCCTATGTGTCGCCCCGGATGCAAGGTTATATTTCTTATCTCCGGGATTCTTTGGACCAGGTCGACCTGCTGCGGGTGATGCAATCCAACGGGGGCAGTATTTCCGCCGAGACGTCCATGAAAGAACCGGTCCGAACCATCCTCTCGGGGCCGGCCGGCGGGGCGGTGGGGGCTTATGAGATTGGCCGGCTGGCCGGGTTTGACCGGATCATCCCCTTTGATATGGGGGGCACATCTACCGACGTCTCGCTGATGGACGGGAACCTGTCTTTCACCCTGGAGTCGCAGATAGCCGGGTATCCGGTCAAGGTGCCCATGATTGACATCCACACCGTGGGGGCCGGCGGCGGGTCCATCGCCCGCCTCGACCAGGGCGGGTCATTAAGGGTCGGTCCGGTCAGCGCCGGGGCTGATCCCGGTCCCATCTGTTACGGCCGGGGCGACCAGATCACCGTGACCGATGCCGATCTTTACCTGGGCCGCCTCATTCCCGATCATTTCCTGGGCGGGACGATGGCCTTGCATCCGGACCGGCTGGACCCACATTTTGACCGGATGGCCGGAGATATGGGACTGACGCCCATCGAACTGGCTGAGGGGATCCTGGCGGTGGCCAATACGGCCATGGAAAAAGCCATTCGGGTTATCTCGGTGGAGCGGGGCTATGATCCCAGGGAATTCGCCCTATTCACTTTTGGCGGGGCAGGGGGCCTCCATGCCGCGGACCTGGCCCGGATGCTCAACATCCACAAAGTGGTCGTGCCTCAAAACCCTGGGATCCTGTCCGCGATCGGG
>JADFYA010000431.1 GCA_015233285.1 Deltaproteobacteria bacterium
TCTCCCCCTGAAAATTGTAACTCTTCCATCCGGTGAGTCCGGTCTCCATCTCCAAGGCCAGTTCATTGAGTCCGGGATCGGGATAATTGCTGAACTTGAGTTCATATGGCGCGAAGTGGGGATGAGCGATGCATTGGCCCAACTGGTCGACCATAAAGGCATAGCCCCTCCGGCCTATTTTGATGCTTTTGACTATCTCCAATATTTTATCAAAGTCCACCTCGATCAAGACCACCCCGGCCATCTCCCGCCAACCTGTAAAGAACGGCTTGGCCATTTCCAGAAAAAAAATGTTTCCCGATGGTCTGTCCAGGATGCCGGAGTAGAACAGCCCGTCGGAATTCATGGCGCTGGTTTGTCTGAAAAAATCTTCCGTGTTTCGGCGGAAATGTTCCTTTGCCGGGCCGTCGCAAGTGACCTTGATTTCTTCCAACCCGGCAGCGTTCAAGAAGATTATAGATTGATAATAGGTGGTCCGGGCAATAAATTTGGAGAATATCCTGACCAGATTATCCCGGTTAAAGTCCTCTTCGGCTTTCAGTCGAAAAGACCGGGCCAGGTGGAAATCCTCCAGGGTGGGCAGATTGGATAGAGTTTCTAAGTCCAGACGGCAACTGAAAAAGACGTCGTTGATCTTCTTGGCCGTGGCCTCCAACTGAAGCATTTGTTCTTGACGGACCAACCGGTTGACTCGATCCACCGACGCCTCGGTGGCTAAGTAACCGACCGCGGCGATCGGCAGGCACACCAATGGGGTAATAAACAGGATCAACTTGAAGAATATGGATGACCTAAGTTTCATTCTTGCCTCTGTGTGGTCTCTCTTTGTCATCTTCCTCCACCCAAATGTCAACATCTTTTTGAATTTCCTCAAGGCGCCGGGTATCTTTAATTTACTTCTGCGGCAGCCTGGGTGTTTGGGACTGCTTCCTTTTGACACACTGGCGTGGGATGTGTTTCCATAGGCTACATATAATCTAACTATAATAATTATTAGGAATAATCTATCATATATCCGGTTGGAGGTTCAAAATCTTTTTTTGTAGTTGTAACTAAAGGTAACACTTCCGGCGGCTCCTGATTGGGCCTTAGAATAAATTGTTTAATAAATAGCATGTTAACATAACCGAATGGCCGGAACGCCTTTTGCATAGTAACCCCTAACGATCACCCCTATCCCCCAAACCGGTCATATCGAGCGGTATCAAGTCCTATAGTTCGATGTCCCTTTCACTTCTATCCAGGGAGGACAACCCAATGAAAAGAACTGTTTATTTCACTTTATTTATCTTTCTTACCCTAGCCCTTTTTCAACTGGAGACCACGTTTGCGGCGGATGGCCAGGTAGTCATCGGGGTGCCCACTTCCCTGACTTTTTTAGAAGGCAAAGAATCGATCAAGGCGGTGGAGTTGGCCGTGGAAGAGATCAATGCCAAGGGCGGAGTGAAGGTCGCCGGTAAGAGTCTGCCGATGAAGGTTGAGTCGATTGACATTCGCGATGCGGCTCCAGGCGTGCCTGTGCCGGAGGCCCTGTTGGGGATTGAAAAATTAATTTTGGAAAAGAAACCGACGGCTTTGGTGGTTGGCCCGTTCCGGTCCGAAGCCTTGATGGCCGGGATGGATATGTTGACCAAATATAAAGTCCCGCTCCTGGGGACTATCGCCATGAGTCCAGCCTCCGAGGCCAAGGTCGAACAGGACCCCAAATATAAATACGTTTTCCGGACCTGCCTGAACTCTAAATACCTGGTGGGTTACATTACGGGCGTGATGAAGTTCCTACATCAAGAGTTCCAATATAAAAAAGTTCTGATCATGATCCAAGATGTGGCCTGGGCCAGAGCCACGGCCGACGCGGTGAGCAAAATTGCCGCTAAGATGGGTTGGGAAATACTCGGATTGGAAACCTTTCCGGTCGGTGCCGGCGACTTCGCCCCCGCTTTGATGAAGGCTAAGACATTGAATGCCGAGGTTATCCTTCCCATTTTCGACATGCCTCAGAGTGGCACTTTGGTCAAGCAATGGCGGTCCATGCAGGTTCCGGCGCTGCTGGCCGGCTTCATCTCTCCTTTAACCGGTCCGGGGGCCTGGAAGACCTTTAACGGAAAGATCGGCGGCGTGCTGAACTGCATCTTCGAGCTGGGGGATTTGCCCTCGGCCAGGTATACCCCGGCCAAGACTTTTTATGAGGCTTACAAAGCCAGGTTCGGTGTAGAAATTGAAGCCGGACATGGACCGGCTCCTTCCTATGTTTCGGTTTACCTCTTGAAAGATGCCATTGAGCGGGCCGGCACCCTGGATCCCGACGCCATAGCCGCGGCCCTGGAAAAGGCTGAGGTCGATACCGTCATGGGTCACTTAAAATTCTCACCCGGACACCAGGTTATCTACGGCAACGACCCCTCCAAGGAAGCTTTAGGTTGCTTTTTCCAATGGACCGAAGACGGCAAGCGGGTCATCGTCTATCCCGAATCGATAGCCGAGGCCAAGATTCAACTTCCGACCTGGATGAAGAAAAATAAGTAAGGAGAGGCGCCATGCTCACCATGACCATTGTCTATGGATTCATCAACAGCGCCATCCTGGTGGTGGCGGCTTTAGGGTTTAACATAACCTTCGGCATCAGCGGAGTGGCCAATTTCGCCCACGGGGCCCTGTACATTGCGGCCGGGTTTTTGACCTATCTGTGTCTGACTGAACTCCATTTTCCATACTGGATCGCCGCTCCTTCAGCCGTAATCATAACCGGAGCCCTGGCCGCGGCAATTTACCGCGTCGTGTTGCTTCGAGTGCGCGGATTAGTCGTCAGCGAGGTTATCGCCACCTTTGGAATAGGTCTGGCCATCCTTGAATTATTCCGTTTTCTTGGGTTTATCGGGTTTGAATATACTCTCCCGGTCTTTGTTGACGCGTCCGTTCCCCTGGGCAACACCATGGTCGACGCCCAGCGTTTGCTAGTGGTGGCCTTGGGCCTAGTTTTGACGTCCTTTCTCTGGCTTTTTACCCATTACACCAAAACCGGTCTGGCCTTTCGGGGCATCGCCCAAGATGAAAGAACCGCCTTGACCCTGGGCATCAATGCCGACCGGGTGGCTGCTTTGTCCATGGCCTTTGGCGGTGGGTACGCCGCCCTGGCCGCCCTGGTTATACTCCCCCTC
>JADFYA010000432.1 GCA_015233285.1 Deltaproteobacteria bacterium
AGTACGGCTTTAGAGGCGGCCGGAGACGGCATAACTGTCTGCGTTGGGGACGCGGCCAGGCTCCCGTTGACCGGGAAGGTCACAATTCCCAACAACCCCGTGGCGATCAGGCAAGCCAGATGCACGCCCCGGCTAATGGCTTTGATCACAACACTCATGGTTATACTCCTATTTTGTGGCCCGCCCCAGATAGGCGCTTCGACGGGCTGACCTCGTCAGGTACCTTGGATCGACCTCAGTTTGCCAATACTTGACGAATAAGTTTGGCCAGTCGAATGACCTCAATCGGTTTTATCAGAAACCCCTTAATGCCTGTTTCGTATATCTTTTCCTCGCTGACGGCCTCGCTGTATCCGGTGCAAAGTATAACCGGTATTTCAGGACGGAGGGACATGATCTCCCTGGCCAGGTTATCGCCCGTCATATAGGGCATAGTCATATCCGTAATCACCAGGTCGTAATCTTGGGGCGACGCTTTAAACATCTCCAACGCCTCCAGGCTACTGGTGCTGGATGTAACCCGGTAACCCAATCTAACCAATATCTTCCCGTGCGTGGCAATCAATCCCGGTTCGTCGTCGACGAGTAATACTCGTTCTGAGCCACAGGGTATCGCCGCCGTCACTTCGGTGGTCTCCGCCGCTTTTTTTCCTATAAATCTGGGCAGTAGAACGCTAAAAATTGACCCCTTGCCAGGTTCACTAAAGACATTTACAGCCCCGCCGTGCTGTTTGACAATACCGTGGACAATGGACAAGCCCATGCCGGTCCCTTTACCGATGTCCTTGGTCGTAAAAAATGGGTCGAAGATTCGGTCAATGACGCTTGGGGCGATTCCATGACCGGAATCTTGAACAGTCAGTTTGAGATAGGGTCCCGGTTTCAAATCCACGTATCGGATAGCGGAATCGGCATCAAGGTGTAAATCAGTCAGCCCGATGTCTAAACTCCCGCCTTTCTCAGCCATAGCATGGGCCGCGTTTGTGCCGAGATTGATCAAGACCTGGTGAATTTGAGTCGAATCTCCCAGGATAACAGCTTCCCCGGCCGATATTTCTTGGCGGATGATGATATTAGACGGTAGTGACGCCCGGAGAAATCTTATCCCTTCTTCGATAATCAGTGAGATATCCACTGGTTTTTTCTCGTGTCTTGACTGTCGGCTCAAAACCAAGATCTGTTGAACCAAGTCCCTGGCCCGTTTAGCCGACTTAAATATTTGTTCCAAAAATTCCGGGTTGGCTAGGCCCGATTTGGCGTCGTCCAAGGCCAGTTGTGTATAGCCGAAGATGGTGCCTAGAATATTATTGAAATCATGTGCTATTCCTCCAGCCAGGGTCCCGATGGCTTCCATCTTTTGGGCCTGACGAAGCTGAACCTCCAGCCTGGCTTTTTCTTCTCCCGCCCTTATATGCTCCGTGATGTCTTCCACCACGGCGATGTGATAATCAGTTTCTTCGCCGAGTTCCCACATGGGTGAGACCGTCAGGTTAACCCAGACGATGGAGCCATCCTTGCGGTAATAACGTTTCTTCATACTGAAAGAGCGAACCTGGCCCTCCAGCAGCAATTTCATATTGTCCAGGTTCGCCGCTAAATCGTCAGGGTGAGTAATCAGTTGAAAGGTTTTTTCAATCATCTCGCTTCGACTGTATCCAACGATATCACAATACTTTTGATTGATCTGTATAAATGCGCCTGTTTTCGAAGCAATTTGGGCCACTCCAACAGCCGCTTGCTCAATAATAGCCCTAAAACGCTCCTCGCTTTCCTTCAGCGCAGCCTCAGTTTGTTGGCGTTCCAGTTCTCCGGCGGCCATCACAGCCACCAGTTTCAGGATTGACTCGGCCAGTTGGGGATTGTCCAGGACGTGCCTCCCGATGACTGCGATCAGGCCGATGGGTATTCCCTCAGAACTCCACAGGGCGGTCCCGACATAACTCTCGGCCGCCATCTCCTGCAGCGCGGTATCGTTGGGAAACAAATGGCGCACGTCCTTGGTGTAGTAGCAAGTTGTTTTTTCCACCACTTCGTCGCAGGGAGTATCCTTCAGCGCATAAGAAACGTTATCTTCGAACCGACCGTTAGAGTAGATGGCCAGCGTTTGGGCGGAAATACCATCATCCAACAGCCTATTTATACACACAAAATCCATCTCCAGGTTTTGGCCCAGATATCTGGCCAGGGCCTTAAAAAAATCCTCGCCCGAGGCGATCCATCCATACTGTGACAAAAAAAATAAGGTGTCTTCAATGCGTTTACGTTCGGTAACGTCTATCACCGTGCCGATATACCGAATTTTATCACCATGTTCATCATATATCGGCTTGCCTCGGGACATTAACCAGCGAGAAGAACCGGGGCGATTCAACTTATATTCAACATTCAATTCAGTTTTGTCTCGGGCTGCTTCATAAACGCTCTTTGCCACATTTTCTTTGTCATCGGGATGGATGGTCTCAAACCACAATTCATAGGACGGCGGTCTGGAGTGGGGTTCCAGTCCATAGAGTTTCCAGATTTCATCCGACCAGGTGTTCCCATTGGTTGACAAATCCCACTCCCATATATCGGCTTTGGCCGCCTCCAAAGCCAGATGCAACCGCTCCTTGCTCTCCCGAAGAGCGTTTTCCGCCTGCCAGCGGTCCGAGATGTCGAATCCCAAAACAACCATCTTAACCACCCGGCCCTGCTCATCTAAAATCGGGTTGATAATGGTGTCATGCACGCTCCCATCACGTTCATCTTCAAAACGGATTTGGTTTTTTTCATCCAGAGCCATATTGAAATAGGCTCTTCTCTGGGCACTAACTTCAGGCGGGAAAACATCCCAAATAAGTCGGCCGACAATCTCGGAGATCGGAAGATGCATCCTATCAGCCAGGGTTTTGTTGGCATCTAGGAAAATCCCCTCGCTATTAATCAAAAAGGCTACCGCGTTAGGGATGTCAAGCAGCATCCGGGCTGTTTCTTCACTTTCCCGAAGTGCGGCTTCGGCCAATCGCCGCCGGCGTTTCTGGGCCAGCAACAGGGTTATCAACAGAAACTGGACCAGACATACGGCGACGGCGACGATGACATGAGCCCGATATAGAGCCCAAAGAGAAAGGGGAC
>JADFYA010000433.1 GCA_015233285.1 Deltaproteobacteria bacterium
TCTGGCCCCATGGGCTCAATCCTTGGATTTCTCTAAATGTGCCTTTGCCGCAATCGATCAATTGACCACTGGTGGACGAGGAAAGCGCCAAGGACACGCCGCCGCTCAGTCCCGGAACGGGTACGTCTTCCTTCTTAAGCTGCATCACGGTGGCCGTGAACACATTCTTGGCCGAAGATATTTGGCTGACATATGTGTCGGCCTGGGCCAGGTCGTTGTGATCATTCTGGGCGCAGTTGAATTGAGCGTTGTAATAGTCTTCTGAAAAATGAGAAAAAACGAAATTCTCCACCGGGGTCATAAATGTCGCTATTTGCTTCGGCTGGCGATCGTTCTTATACTCCTGGATGGTCGCGTCTCTCATTCCTACGTTATTGTCATGCTTATAAGCGTTGCATAACAGTTGGAGCGCCTGGGCCTGCAGGAGGCTGAGCTGGGAGAACATGTCTTGGATGTCTTGATACCGGGCGTCCTTGCCTGCTTTCAAGCTGCTGGAGCAAAGTTGTCCCCATTCGGACAAAGCCGGTTGCACGCCTAGTGCGCCGACAACGGTGTTATGGATGGCCGTCAACAACAACGGATAGTCCTTAATGATCGAAGCAGTATTGTCGACCAGCCATTTCTTTCGGCCGGGTTCGCTTCCCGGCGTTTTATAGACTATGACATATTTTCTTAACGTGTTGAAGTCTGTTTCAATTCTATCTTTGGCGTTTTGAACTCTCTGAATGACGCCGATCCACACGGCGGTGTCAATCCGTTGCCTCATCTGGTCCAAGGATGCACTGATCTGCTTGAGCTGGCCTTGAACTTCATCAAGCTGCTGCAAAATAGCGTCGATTTTGGCGGCTTGTCCCTCCTGATCGATGATGTCAAAGATTTGGCCGACAAGTTCTAATCCCTCAAAAATGCCCTCGATTATCTTTCCGATAACCAACCCGACGGCCACCCCTCGGGAGTTTGACCTGAACGGATAATAGGCCCCGTCATCGATGTCATCGACCAAGAGCTCAATGAACTCATTAAATTTCACTCCCCCCATTTGTTTTATCATCGCCTGGACGAATTCATCCGGGTCGTAGACTTGCTTATAGTAATCACAGAAATCGATGACCTCATCAATGGTGAAGGCGCCGGGCACTTTGAGAAACGAGGTGATGACCTGCTGCGCCTGGGCATAGGTTTTTTCCGGGTGCCTGTCCCGGTAAGCCGCCAATAACGTGGTTATGTCATTAACTTTATAAAAATATTCAGAATCAAAGGCGTGAACTTCTCTGACGACCTTCCCGGTAAAAGGTTGACCGTTATAGGTCCCGCCTGTGACGACTATCCTGAAGTCATCGGGCAGGTATTTGTTTTCGGCATAAAATGCGCCATTCGTGGCCGTGACGGCAATATTCCCGTAAATAATGCTGTTTTTTGTATCGCAGATGCTAACGGTGGCCCCGCTGACCGGCTTGTCCAGCAAGACCCAGCCCCAGAATTTAACCGTCTTCGTCGCCCCACGCTTAGTCACCTGCCAGGTTCTTGTAGAACCGTCCATCCCGGTTCTGATAATCGTGCCCTGGGTGGAGCTGGTGAAAGTAAATTCAGCTTTCGCCACATGGGGATTATAAACATCCCAACCGGTGAATTTATTCATTTCCGCCAGGGGATTATAATACATCTCGGCCATCTGGTTGCTGCCGACGGATAGGAGCATGGCCCCACCGTTTTGATACCGCTGGAACAGGAAATATTGTGACGGGTCTAACGAGTCTTGCCAGATGCCGTCGGAATCTTGATTGGGCAAGGCCAGTTCATCAAGGGAGAAAACGTCCAACTGGTCCTCACCGGTATTTACATTAATGAGATGAACTAAGGCGGTCTGTAAATCAAACTCAATCTTAAGGCGGAAAGTTTTCCCCTGGGTCGGGATATCACCGCCGTCAAATACGCCGTTATCAATTTTATTGGTATAAAAGGCCCGGATATTCTTTCCGTCGGGTGTCAAAATGCCGATGGCGCTGTTGTTGCTATAAGTTTGCAGGATTATGGCGGTACCGTCGGAATTGCGCCAGACACCCGGCGTGGCGATGGCCGCGGCGTCGGCCCGGCTTGATCCCGCGACCAGGACCAGCAGGTTAAGCATCAGACACATGATTAAGATGGAGGGAAAAAAGGCACATTTCTTCTTCATGATTTCCTCCGTAAGTTAAAAATGAGTTATTCTAGATATCATTTTAGTTCTAGGGAAACAGACCGAATAAAAACATGTTCGAGCATACTGATCAGCCGATCCAGGGACACGTTTCCGCCCGCCGTCAGGTAGGCGATGGCTCCCTCCAGGGCGGAGATCAAAGCGATGGCCAAGCTCTTGAAGTCTTGGGCGGAAAATTCGCCCTTTTCCACTCCGGCCTGGTAGGTGGCTTCGAAGAACTCCGCCTCGCGGGCGTAAAAGGATTTTATGGCCGGCCACAATTCCGGATTTTCGACGGCCCGGCTCACGGAAATCAGAAAGATCTCGATCTCCAGAGGGTGGGTCATCCAGTAATTAAGGTATCCTCGGATGTAATGACGCAAGCCGGCCGACGGGTTGGGGCGACCCTGGGAGTCGGCCATGATCTGGGCAATGGATTCTTCAAAGTCCTGATTGATACCGACCAAGATGTCATCTTTGTTCTTAAAGTGGTAGTAGACGGCTCCCTTGGTCAGTCCGGCCCTGGCCGCGATCTTGTCCATGGTGGCTTTAGCGTAGCCATTTTCATGAAACTCGGCTATGGCGGCTTGAATGATTTGCTTCATTCGGATATCTTTGGGCATTTTTTCGGTCATACGACCCTCCCTTTATAAAAATACCGACCGTCAGTATTTATCTACACCGGGTTGATCATGGTTGTCAATATTTTTTTGCGGTGGGCTGAAAATTGGGCGGAAGCGGAGGGTTGAGAGACAAGGAGCGACGAAAGGGGTGGGCGGAGGGATAAGAATGGAGGAGACGAAGAGACTCCTTTTATCTTGACTCGGGGCGAACCTCACTGATTTGTTGAGTCGGTATAAAACTC
>JADFYA010000434.1 GCA_015233285.1 Deltaproteobacteria bacterium
CTTCCACCTCTTCAATAAAGATCATCCCGCCTTCCACCGGATAAGTCAGGCTGGACATGTGACAGGCGCCCCGGATGGAGGTGGCATAGGCAATGCCCAGTCCGTGGGACCCCCGGGGGTCGTGCATGGGGCTTTCCAGACCCTTGACCGTGGTCAGGGCGGCCGCGGCGCCAGGCCCGATCCGTTCCGCGGCCTGCTGGCTCCCTTGAGCAAACAGGTCTCCGACGCCTTCCCGGCGGGCTATCTTCTCGACCAAGGCGATCATGGCCGGGCCATTGCCCCAGGACAGGTCCAACCCGTCGAGATCAGCGCGGGTCAGGAGGCCCTTATCGTAGCATTCCATGGCAAAGGCCACCGTGCTGCCGCAAGTAATGGTGTCCATGCCCATGGTGTTGCAGATTTCATTGGCCTTAGCCACAACAGTCAGGTCATCGTTCAGGCACATCGTCCCAAAGCCGGCCACGGTTTCATATTCCGGACCGGGTCCTTTGGCCACCTTGAACGGGCCCTCCGTCACCTCGACCACCCGTTTGCAGGCTACCGGGCAACCAAAACATGATTTCCGCCCCACCAACAGCTTTTCATTGTAGGCCGGGCCATTCAGACTTTCCGATCCGGACCACTCGCCCAGTTGCCAGTTCTTGATGGGCACGTCGCCCGACATCAGGCCCAGATCCATGTGGGAAACGGTTCCGAAACTTCTAAGGGTCTCCACAATGATGCTCTGGTCATACTTTTCCTTAAACCGATCTTTGAGGGCCTTTACCCCGTCGGGGTCAGCCAGGGGCACTTTTTTCTTGCCGGCCACCACGACTGCTTTAAGCTTTTTGAATCCCATTACCGCGCCCATCCCGGTCCGGCCGGCCGCGTGGCCTTTGTTGGTCAGAATGGAGGCAAACAGGACCAGGTTCTCTCCGGCCGGGCCGATGGCCAGGGTTTGGGGCAGATGCCCCCAGTCCTTCTTGCCCTGTTGAGCCAGGATATCCGTGGTCTGGTAGATATCTTTTCCCCAGAGTTTTTCGGCGGGTCTAATCTCCGGCCGGCCTTCGTGAATGGACAGGACAACCGGCTCCGGGGCCGCGCCGGTGATGATGATGCCGTCGTAACCGGCAAACTTCAATTCCGGGCCGAACAAACCACCCACATTGGATTCACCCCAGATTCCGGTCAAGGGCGACAAGGAGGACACGGTAAACCGGGGGACGGCCGGCAACCTCACCCCGGTCAAGGGACCGGTCATGATGATCACCGGGTTTTCCGGGCTAAGGGCCTTAATCCCGGGACGGATCCGGTCCAGGAAAAATTTGGCGGCCAATCCGCTGCCGCCGATGTAATCCCGGCACAAGTTTTCATCAAGCTCAATGGTGTCGAATGTACCGGTGGTCAAGTCCGCCGTTAAGACTGCTCCCATGTATCCATTCATTCGTTTGTCCTTTTTAGAACTTGAGTCCGATGAGTTCTCTTGATTGAGAAGTAGAAATGAATCCGCAGATTACGCAGATGAACGCAGATGGATTAAATCCACAGGCTCGTGCGATCATTCGTTTCTTTAATCTGCGCAACTCGGTGTAATCTGCGGATTGAATCATGGCCCTTGACACTGATCGCTTAGCATACTCGTTGAACTCAGGTTATAATATCTAGTTCCTGGTCAAAAGACACCTTCTAACGTTATTGGTCCCTCTCCCGACCACAGCGTCCATATCTGATCTTGAGGACAATAATGGTGGCGACCAGAACCATGGTCAAGCCATTGGCCAGGATCACCGGCCAGGCGCTGATAAGCACGCCGTAAATCAGCCACGAGACGGTACCGAGAAACAGGGTCAGGAAGGTCACAAAAGAAATATCTTTAGATGACTTAGACTTCCAGATCTTGATCACCTGGGGTAGAAAAGCCGAGGTGGTGAAGAAACCCGCCACTAAGCCCAAAACAGTAACAGAATCCACTTGCCGCGTATCTCCTATCGAGACTGCATCAATCTCTAATTACCTATAATAACCTGAGTTCGCCGAGTTACTTAATTAAATACAAGAAATGTATCCGCAGATGGCGCAGATGGACGCAGAAGGATCAGACCCACATCTGCCTGCGATAATTTATCTTTTTTAATCTGCCCAACTCGGCGCAATCTACCGGATTGAATCATGGCCTTTGACGCTAATCGCTTAGCCTACTCGCCGAACTCAGGTTATTATAACATTTGATCCAAGGGAAAACCAGTAAAGATCCAAATGGCAGGAAAAAGACCTAAGTGCGTCTGAGGGAACAATTAACGGCTTAGGGTTCTCTCTATCTAAAGATTTAATGCGATTGCCCGGCCAAAAAACTGTTGTACGCGGCCGGAAAATAATTTAAAAATGGACCTGGCCGAATTAGAGGGTGGAGGTGGTCGACCGACTTCCCCGCGGCCCGGCCATTGGCCACTCTTATCTGGATGTATAAATGGATCCTATAAAATCAAGGCTGTACAAAGCCATCGGGTTAATCATCTTTACCTTTGCCTTTGGCTCGGTGGGCTATTACATAGTCATGGGCGGCCGGGCCGGTTTTCTCGATTGCGTCTTCATGACCGTGATATCCTTAACCACGGTGGGCTATGGCGATGTCCTAAACGTCATGGAATATTTGCCTGGTAAGATCTTTACCATGTTCCTGCTTATTTTCGGGATGGGGGTCATCCTGTACGGGATAAGCAGTATCACCGCTTTTTTCGTGGAAGGTGAATGGGCCACACTTTTAAGGAGAAGAAGAATGATGAAAAAAATAGGTAAATTAAGTGGCCATTACATCCTATGCGGAGCCGGCAAAACGGGTTATTACATTGCCGAAGAGTTGATTAAGAACTTTTATCAACTGCTGGTCATTGAAAATGAGATGGAGAACATTGAGCGGTGTCAAAAATTAGGTGAAATCCATTACCTGTTGGGGGATGCTTCGGAAGAAACCACTCTCCTTGAAGCCGGCATCAGACGGGCTGCCGGCATCGTCGTCACCCTGCCTTCCGACAAAGACACCCTGTA
>JADFYA010000435.1 GCA_015233285.1 Deltaproteobacteria bacterium
CATCACCACCGGCGGACTGGGACCGACCGAGGACGACCTGACCCGCCAGGCTGTCGCCCAGGCCGCGGGGGTGGAACTGGTCTACAACCAGGACCTGATGAATGATATCGAGGTATTTTTCCAGAGAATCGGCTACCGGATGCCGGAGAACAACCGCCGTCAGGCCTATGTTCCGGCCGGGAGCACTCCGTTCCCTAATCCGGTGGGGACCGCGCCCATTTTTGTCCTGGAGAAGGATCATCGGCCGATTATCAGCCTGCCCGGTGTCCCACGCGAGATAAAGCATCTTTGGCCCAGCGCCGTGGTGCCCTGGATCAAGGCCAGATTTGGCTTGCAGGACCAGAAGATCACTTACCGGGTGTTACGGGTGGTCGGTCTGGGCGAGAGCTCCGTGGATAAGGTCATCGGCGACCTGATGAAGGAAGGGAGCAATCCGGAAGTGGGGCTGTTGGCCTCGCTCGGAGACATCAAGATCAGGATCACCGCCAACGCGGACAATGCCGAGGCGGTTCAGGCCCTGATTGAACCGGTGGAAACCGAGATCAGGTCACGGCTTAAGGAAAACATTTACGGCATAGGCGAAGAGACCCTGGAAGAAGTAGTTGACGGCCTGTTGCGGGAACGCGGCTTGACCCTGGCCGTCCTGGAGACGTTTTCCGGTGGCGCCGCCGCGACAAAGCTCTGGCAACTCCCGTCCAGACGGGTGGTGACCAGCCTGGTCATTCAGGATAAGGGACGGCTGGCCGAGTGGCTGGGTCAAGCAGACCTGAAATCCGGTCCGGCCGTCACCCGAGCCATGGCCGAGAAAATCAGAGATATCTATGGGGCCTCGGTCGGCCTGGTCATCCTGGGCTTTATCGAAGACAAGGGTCAAATCCCCGAGGTGGTCGGAAATGCGGCCGCAGTCGGCCAGGGTTGGGAGAAGGATTTCACCTGGCGGATGGGTGGTGACAGGCCCATGCTCCAGCAACGGGCGGCCATCATCGGGCTGAATACTTTGCGGCTGGGCTTGCTTGGTCGGGCCGAATCTTGAAATAGCGTAATCTGATATAATGTGGTAATTATGGCAATACGGTTAAACTAAGAGTGCGGCCCGGCCATCTTCGGGTTTGATAAGAGGATATGATAAGGTTCCTCGCTTCGCTCGGAATGACAACTTTGCATCGACATTCAGGATAGTCCACCTCTATGTCATTTCAAGCACTCTCTGTCATTTCGAGCGAAGCGAGAAATCTTAACGTCGTTGCCTTGATCCAACGGTATTGGGTGGTTGCGGTTAATTTTTTTCAGTTGAGCATTTCCCGGCGGTGACCGAATATGGAGCTATACAATCTGGTTAGTTTTTTCGGGATGTTCGCCTTACTGGGCATCGCCTGGTTAATGTCGGCCCATAAGCGGACCATGAACTGGTGGGTCATCATCTGCGGAACTTGCCTCCAGTTGATTTTTGGGCTGTTTATATTTGTGCTCCCCGGCGGGCCCGAACTATTCCTGTGGCTGAACCAGGTGGTGATTAAGGTGCTGAATTGCGCCACGGCCGGGACCCAGTTTTTGTTCGGCCGCCTGGCTCTGCCCCCAGGGGAAACCGATGCCTCCGGTCAAACCTCCGTCGGGTTTATCCTGGCCTTTCAAGCTTTGCCGACCATGATCTTCTTCGGTGCGCTTATGGCCGGGTTGTACTACCTTAAGATCATGCCGGTCATCGTCAAGGGTTTTGCCCAGGTTTTCAGCCGGGTTATGCGGATCAGCGGGGCGGAATCCTTATCTGTCTCAAGTAACCGATTTGTCGGAGTTGAAGCTTACCTGGCCATTAAGCCTTACCTAGACGGCATGACCCGGTCGGAATTACATACCATTCTGGCCGCGGGGATGGCCACCATCGCCTCCAACGTCTTGGCCTTCTATGTGTTCATGCTGCAACATGTTTTTCCGGCAGTGGCCGGTCATTTAATTTCCGCGACCATCATTTCCGCCCCGGCCGCAGTGGTGATTTCCAAAATCATCATCCCCGAAACCGGCAAACCCGCCACCCTGGGCATCGACATCGAACCCTATCACCCGGATGACGCCAATTTTATCGATTCCTTGATCAACGGGAGCAATGCCGGTTTACAATTGGTCATTGGGATTATGGCCCTGTTGATCTCCTTTCTGGGGATGCTGTCTCTCCTGGACCTCATTTTGGGGGGAGTCGGGGGCTGGGTTAATTCACTGGTCGGGAGCAACTTTATCTGGTCGTTCAAGAATATCTTAGGTTACATCTTTTATCCCTTCTGTCTGATCATCGGTATCCCACCGGAGGATGCCATGACGGCCGCCAAGTTGATCGGAGAACGGCTGATCGTCACCGAAGTGGCAGCCTATCAAGATCTGGCCGTGTTGATGAAAAATCACGCATTTGTCCACCACAGATCGATTGTGGTGACCACCTACGCCCTGTGCGGATTCGCCCATGTCGCCTCCATGGCTATCTTTGTGGGAGGCCTGGCCGCCCTGGCCCCCAAACGCCGGTCGGAACTGGCCGCCTTAGGTCCACGGGCGCTGCTGTCCGCTACGTTAGCCTGCCTCCTCACCGGTGCAGTAGCCGGCACCTTTTACACGTCCAAATCGATACTCCTGAGCAGGTAGGAAGGCCGGTTATGGTCAACGGATAAAATAATGTCATTAAAAAGATTAGTTAAAGAAAGCCGATATATTTTATAGACAGCGGTATTGAAGCCCAGGGCAAAGCGAATCGGCGCCCTGGATGCCAGGGGCCAGGTCCTTTGATCTATAGTGTTTTAGTTGTATTCTAATTACCCAGGGCGTTGCCGCTGGGCTAACCTAGTGCGCTCCTTCGGAGTTTATTCGGACTTAATCGTTTTAAGAATATTTCATGCGCTTGCCCTGCCGAGAAGCCTTTTTGAGATTGACTTTTTTTCTTAATCGGGTTAACGGAACTTCCCTCCCAATGACGAGACGCAGACCAAAAACTTGAAGCCGCCAAAAAGGACGTCCCGTGCAAGTATTCTTAAACATTC
>JADFYA010000436.1 GCA_015233285.1 Deltaproteobacteria bacterium
GTCTGGCCCGGTCCCAAGAAATCCTGGCCATCACCTTCACTCGCAAAGCCGCCGCCGAAATGGCCCACCGAATTAAGGCGCAGGTCCCTCAACCAGGCTCGGACAATCCTGCCCCGGAGTTAACTTCCCATTCTCTGCTTAACTCCTTCTCTCCTGGGTCGACTAACTTTCTCGATATTTATCCGGATAATTTTCCTACCGTTTGCACCTTCCACGCCCTGGCCGGGCACATTTTGTCTCTATCTTCCCGCCGGGATTACCGGATCATAGATGAGGATACCCGCCTGGCCCTGGCTCGGCAAATCACTCACGGCACACCCGTTCGGCCCCGTGAATTGGTCGATCTGGTGTCTGGGCTGAAACAACAACTGGCCTGGCCCCCAGCAGCGGATTCGGCCATAGAGAAAGACCTGCTGGCCCTGTTGGCGGCTTATGACCGTAAGTTACAAGAAGACCACGCCTTAGACTTTGACGATCTGATCCATCAGGCAGTGAAACTTCTCCAGGAAGACGCGACCCGATTGAAATCCATCCAAGAATCCTACCGGCACATTTTGGTGGATGAATACCAGGATATCAATTATTCCCAGTTCACCCTGCTTAGACTCCTATGCCCCGGAGACCGGCCCAACCTGCTGGTTATCGGTGATCCCGACCAGGCCATTTATGGCTTCCGCGGAGCTGATGCCGGATATTTCCGGCAATTTATCACTGACTACCCGCAGGCCGAGATCATTCGTTTGACCAAGAATTACCGTTCCTCGGATAACATCCTGGATGCGGCCCATCAAGTCATTCAACGCAACAGGGATAAGGACCGGATCAAAGTCGTCTCCGGAATCGCCGGGGAGCAAATGATCAGCCTGGCCGATTTTTCCAACGACCGGGCCGAGGCGGACTTCGTGGTCAAGGAGATAATTACTCTAATCGGCGGCAGCAGCCATCTATCACTTGAAACCAGCCGGGCCAGCCGGTATTCTCAGCGCCTGGACGTGGGATTTTCCGATATTGCCATCCTCTACCGGTTGCATGCCTTATCCCGACCGCTTGAGCAAGCTTTGAGCGAGGCCGGGATTCCCTTCCAAAAGGCCGGCGAGGCCCCCTTGGCCGAAGTTGATGAACTCGACTTCACGGCCGAAAAAGTTTCTCTGCTGACTATGCACAGCGCCAAGGGCCTCGAATTCAAAGTTGTGTTCATCGTCGGGTTAGAGGACAACATTATCCCATATCGTCCTGAGAATCGACCGGCCGCCGACGAAGCCGAGGAACGCCGCCTCTTTTACGTTGCCCTGACTCGGGCCGGCTCCCTCCTCTACCTCACCCGCGCCCGGTCGCGATTCCTTTACGGCCAACAACGGCGTGACCCCATCTGCCCGTTCCTCCGCCAAATAGAAAAAGGACTGCTCCACCAGCCGGCTCCGGCCGCCGGGAAACGGGCCAAACAAATCAAACAGCCACAGCAATTGTCCTTGTTTACCCGGTCCAAGACAACAATCAAGAATTAACAGGTCCGCAATTTACTTTCTTATCATTAACCTGAGTTTTACCTTGATTTGTTACATCACGAAGCAATAACTCCACACCCTGCCCTTGTTATGTTTTTTTTGATCCACACGGTCCATCGCAATCGGGTAATTTAATAGCTTCCGTTCGCCACGTGTTTAATACAAATCAAAATGTCTTATTATACACAGGAGGGAAAAGATGCGAAAACGAAAAATTTTGTTAGGCTTCATTGTGGCTCTGGTGTTGAGTATTGTTCTATTCCGGCAGCTCCCATTGTCAGGAGACAACTCGTCAAGACCTAATGAGGCGACTCGAGCAACCAAAACGATTAACACCCCGACCAGACTAGGTCCGGTTGCCGACGTGACAGACGAGTTGGCCAATGCCCTTAACGGCCGAATTGCCTACGAGGCAAGCCTGATCATAACGAATTCGGCCGGCCGTGTCGTTTGGGACATGACTCAATACAACTTTCTCGCTAATCCGGCCCCTGATACGGCCAACCCTATGCTTTGGAATCAGGCCCAGCTTAATTCTATTAACGGCCTATTCAAAGTGACAGACCGCATTTACCAAGTCCGCGGCTACGACATCTCCGTCATCAGTTTCATCCAGGGTGATACCGGATGGATTGTGGTCGATCCACTTACCACCACGGAAACGGCCAAAGCGGCTCTCGATTTTGTTAACAAAAACTTGGGGCAGCGTCCTGTAGTCGCCGTGATCCACACCCACAGCCACGCCGACCATTTCCAGGGGGTCCGGGGTGTGGCTTCAGAAGCAGATATCGCCTCGGGTAAGATTAAGATAATAGCTCCACAGAATTTTCTGCAAGAGGCCACGGAAGAAAACGTCATCATGGGGAACGTGATGCAACGACGGTCTGACTATATGTATGGCGGCTTCCTGCCTAGAGGCCCAAAGGGACAGATCGATTGCGGTCTGGGCAAATACTTGCCTGCCGGTACCGCATCCATTTCTCCGCCGACCGATGATATAATCACCACCGGACAGAAGATGACCATTGACGGGATTGACATCGTCTTCCAGATGACTCCGGGGACGGAAGCCCCGGCGGAAATGACTTTCTACTTCCCGCAATTCCGGGCCCTATGTATGGCTGAATTGGCCTGCCCTTTGCTGCATAATCTGCTGACGCTGCGGGGGGCCAAGGTCCGCGACGGCCTGGCCTGGAGCAACTATATCAACCAGGCAATTGATCTGTTTGGCGCCAAAACCGACGTCCTGTTCGCCTCACACAACTGGCCGCGCTGGGGAACGGATAATATTAATGGTTATCTGAAAAAGCAGCGCGACCTGTACAAATACATCAATGACCAGGCCATCCGGCTGGCCAATGAAGGCTACAATATGGATGAGATCTCAGAGATGTTTCAGATGCCGGATTCATTATCGAAGGAATTCTATACTCAGGGCTTTTACGGCTCCATAAGTCATGAAGTAAAGGCTCTTCATCATGCTTTTACATGTGGGTTGACAGGGAACCGG
>JADFYA010000437.1 GCA_015233285.1 Deltaproteobacteria bacterium
ACATCCAGCGGATTCAAGGCAGTTTGACGAAGCATGTTGAGTTGGTCCAGCCCGGGAGCTATTTGGGAGGCCGCCTCGGGCCCGGCCGCGGCAGACACCTGCTTCAAGATGTCGGCAAAAGATGTCCCCGTCTGGGTTTGCTTGGGCTTCTGTGTCTGATCCAGTGACGGGGCGATTTGATTGTCGATCGATATCTTCATGATTTCTCCTCGATGCCAGGGTTAGAGCCCATCGGTGATGCCCCGGCTGGGGCCTATTTTTTTAGGACGTCTTAAACCCATTATCGGCAAAGGCGAAAAAAAGATTAGCTGTAAATTATTGTAAATTATTTTGACCACGCCATCGACATTATGATATACTACTTAAAATAAAATATAAAGTTTTTTCTGCATCACGAGTCTTATTCCCAACCGGCGGCAACTCTACGGACTGGAGGCAGGATATGGTCAGCGGCATTAGTTCCTCGTTAGCCGGCATGAATTCGGCCTTTGACAGCATTGGCGTTAGGGCCGATAATTTAGCCAATATCAATACCGAGTCATTTAAAAGCCTGATCCC
Organism: Deltaproteobacteria bacterium; assembly: GCA_015233285.1. The sequence goes on from JADFYA010000437.1 coordinate 559, forward strand.
AACCACTAATTCCGGCCCCAATGGTCAACCGAAGCTGACGGTCAAGAAGGACACCAGCCCCGGCCCGATCACAAATATCCGAGGCGGCAAACCCATTGAGGGATCCAACACCGACCTGACCGCTGAGATGGTCGGCCTGACGGCCGATACCGCCAAAGCCAAATTTAACGCCAAGGTCATTCAAACCCAAAACGAAATGACCGGGACCATTATCAATATCAAGGCGTAATTTCCCCTTTGCCCGCACCTGTGCCATGACCTCTAGCCCCATTAAACGCGCCGTGGTTGACCCGCCTACGGCGCGTTATCATGACTTCAAGACCTACCTGACCAGGATATTTGGGACTAAAGTCCACAGGATCTCCCTAGACGCCCACCTGTCCTGCCCTAATCGGGACGGGACCATCAGCACCCTGGGCTGTATCTTTTGCGATGATCAAGGCTCAGGAACCGGCTTAGCCGGCCGGGGTCTATCCCTCACCGAGCAAATCCAAACGCTCAAACAAGGCTTGAACCGACGCTTTCAGGTCAATAAATTCATTGCCTATTTCCAGTCTTACACCAATACCTACGCCCCATTACCCCGGCTTCGGCAACTCTACGACGAGGCTCTGGCCGATCCGGACATAGTCGGATTGTTCATCGGCACTCGGCCGGATTGTGTTTCACCGGAAGTCGTGGCTCTGCTGGCCGAATACGCCGAAACCCATCTGGTCTGGCTGGAATTGGGCCTGCAATCCGCCCATGACCGGACCCTGGCCCTGATCAACCGGGGGCACACTTTTGCTGATTTTGTGACCACGGTTACCCGCCTCCAGGGCATCGGGGTTCAGGTCTGCGCCCACGTCATTCTGGGTCTGCCGGGAGAATCGCCGGAAGACATGATGGCCACCGCCCAACATCTCTCCGCCCTGCCGGTGGCTGGAGTCAAGATCCACCTTTTATACATAGTCAAAGGAACTGCCCTGGATCAGATGTATCTTCGGGGAGAGTACCAACCCTTGACCAGGGCGGCTTATGTCCGTCTGGCCGGAGACTTCCTGAGCTATCTTCGGCCCGAGATGGTCGTGATGCGGTTGACCGGCGATCCGCCCCGAGAATTTCTCCGGGCCCCGGCCTGGGCCTTGGAAAAACAAAAAAATCTGGCAGAAATCAAGAACGGCCTGGTGACGCGAAATTTGTGGCAAGGTAAGCTTTATCGCATGAATACTACTGGTTAGGATAGAACCAAAATTGGTGGGAACAGTCTTCTTCAGCCGTTACAAAAGCATCTTGCGGAGAATGCAGGGAACATAAAAAAAGGACGCCGACAGTTTCTCTATATTTTTTATATTTCCAGTCATTATTCTAAATTATTTATGTTATGCTGTGTTGCCGAGCGTTATTTCCGGATCTCCTGCCTTAGACTGAGGTGCCCGAAGACCTCCGAAGCATGAATCGGGCAGATGATATGGGATCGCTTAAGGCAAAGACTTTGCCGTTCATCCCATTCAAACCAGATGCAATCGGAACACCCCTGATGTGGGATATGGGCCTGATTCAGGGAAATAGCCCCGGGATAGGTGAGTCTGTCCATCGTTTGATAACTCCCTTGGTGTTACTTTACGCTTTGTCCGGCTACTCTTAGGATAGCCATGCGGATAGCCGGAGGCGGCATCATAATTCAGGTCGTTGTTTCAAGCCGCCACCGGACGGCCATTTCTTTCCCCGTCTCCGGTAACTGCTGGAAACCCTTTAGACCAACCCAAATCCAGACGAAGCTTTAGCCCTGAGACTTCAGGGATAGGCCCCCTCGCGGGCTACTACATAGCACGCAGTTCCAAAATCGTCAACCAAAAATTATTGCCGGCCCGGCCCCCGGCGACCCGGCGACCCAGGCTTATTTAATGATTCAACCCGGTCGGGCTGGTATTCCCTTTATTTTGTCTTATCAGTTCATCTCTGGGTCATCTTCCTTTTTCCAAATTCGTTGAGCTGCCTGGCCAAAGCCATTTTGGGTTGACAAATTTAGCACATAGATATAATAATTCAATAATGGGAGCGAATCGTCCTATAATACGATAACCTGTGCTGTCCTAACGGACCTGTTGCCGGTCGCTTGAGCTGGTTACTCGTTGAAGACAACCCAATGTTATTGACTTAAGAGCGCGGACAAACGAGCTAATTTTTTTAAAATAGACAATTCCGATTAAGCCCCAACGGGGCGCTCTAGGTTAGCCCAGGGCAGCGCCCTGGTAAATCCAGATGGTTAGGTATCAGCAAGATGGTCAGGTGGCAGGCCAACCCCAAAACCATTTCCATCGAAGGCGATATATAATTACGGCTGAAATGATGGCTGGCTGGCAATTTTATGTTGACGTTACATGGTCTTTTATATATGTATTGCCCATACCCAGGGCGCTGCCCTGGGCTAACCTAGAGCGCCCCGTTGGGGCTTAATCTGA
>JADFYA010000438.1 GCA_015233285.1 Deltaproteobacteria bacterium
TGGGCTATTATTACTCTAAGAACGTCAAGAAAGCAAAGGTTTTCTGTCAGGGCAACCGGATGAGAGCAGCCACATCAAGGTTGGCTAATGGTTTTCATCCCGCAGATTTCACCCCATCCAAAACGCGGCGAATAGTCTGGGCCACTTTTCGTTTTTCCAAGGGTTTCATCAGGTATTCCCGAATGCCCATGGCCTTGGCTCCCTCCTCATTCAAAACTTCACTGAATCCGGTACACAGAATGATCGGCAAGTCCGGCCTGATCTCAAGAATCATTTGGGCTAATTCACCACCGGTCATATTCGGCATAGTCTGGTCGGTGATAACGATGTCGATTTCCTGAGGAGTCGCCCAAAAAGTTTCCAGGGCCTCTAGGCTGCCGAAACAGGCGGTCACGGAATAGCCCAACCCCTCCAACATTTGCCGCATCATCAAGACGATTTGTTCCTCATCATCGACCAAGAGGATCCGCTCATGCCCAAGCGGTAGAGGTTCCAACAAGCTGGAGTCGGTGGGCGCATCCTCTATTTCGGCCAGCGGCAAAAATATGTTGAATGTCGTCCCTGTCCCTAACTCACTGTAAACGTTGATATAACCTCCAAAATTTTGAACAATTCCATGAACTATGGCCAATCCCAGGCCCGTTCCCTCACCCTGCCCTTTGGTGGTGAAATATGGTTCAAATATCCGGTCACGGATCTCGGGGGTGATGCCGTGTCCGGTATCGCTGACCGAAAGTCTTAAATACTTCCCTTCCGGGATGTCCAGGTTGGAAATTAAATCTCCAGGGGCAAGATCAGCCTCCGTCAATGATATAGCCAGGATACCCCCATCTTCCACCATGGCATGATAGGCGTTAGTGCATAAGTTCATAATAATCTGATGAATCTGAGTCGGATCAGCCATCACCGGGCGGCAGGCGTGGCTTATGCTCTGACGAATCTCGATAGTCGTGGGTATGGAAGCCCGGATCAATTTCAACGCTTCCTTGATGATCAATTGAACTTGCAGCGGATGTCTGGCTGTTTCGGCCTGGCGGCTAAGAGTCAGGATCTGCCCGACCAGTTCCTTGGCCCGGCGGGCCGCCTTAAGTATGCCCCCCAGATTATTCTTACCCTTACTCCCGTCTGGAAGATAGTCCATGGTCATTTCGGCATATCCCAGAATCGGCATTAAGATGTTGTTGAAGTCGTGGGCGATCCCCCCGGCCAGGGTGCCGATGGCCTTCATTTTCTGGGCCTGGGCCAGTTTGTTTTTCAAAGACTTCTCTAAGCTGACATCGACCACGAAACTCAATGTGGCCGGTCTGCCTTCGTAGTCTATATGGCTTGACCAGATGACCAGATCGAAACGTCCCCCATTCTTCTTCAACCCCATGACTTCATAGGATGGGGGGATAGGCTTACCCACCAGCCGATCTAGTTGCCTTTGCCGGAACATCTCCCGGTCCTCCGGGATATAGGATAATTCCACCGGCCGGCCGGCCAGTTCATCGTTAGTAGCATACCCGAACATCTTGACTAAAGCCGGATTGGCGTAGACGTACCGGCCCTCACGGGCGATCCGGATACCGATGGGGGCGGATTCAATAATCAGCCGATTCCTTTCCTCCATGTCCCGGGCCGCCTGTTCGGCCATCTTGCGGTCGGAAATGTCCTCAAGCACTCCGATGAACCCGGTAGTTTGCCCTAAGGTGTCGGTGACGGGAAAGGTGTGTAAACGGACTGGGAATGGGCGGCCGGTATGCCGGAGAGCATCCATTTCCGTGGTCTGGGGCCGGCCGGTGGCCATGGCGGTCACGCCCGGGCATCCGGGACAGACTTCGTCTCTTCTCTGGTATACCTGAAAGCATTTCCGGCCGATCAGATCTTTGACCGGCAGGTTAAACATTTTGCCCTGGGCCTCATTGGTCATGACAATGGTATACTGAGCATCCACCATGCTGAGGCCCAGGTTGATTCCCTCGACTAAAGTCCGATAACGTTCCTCACTGGCCAGGAGTGCCTCCTCAGCCAGGTTTCGTTCGGATATCTCGAGACTTAATTCCTCATTGGCTCTGGCTAACTCAGCGGTCCGTTCCTCAACCCGCACCTCCAATTCGTCGCGGGCCCGGCGCAAGGCTTCTTCGGCCATTTTGCGGGCCGTGGTATCAATCAATATACCATAAAAGCGTATTAACTTACCAGATTCATTATCATATTCGGCGATGACGCTGCTTTTGATCCAGGCCGTTACACCGTCTCCAGTAATGACGCGGAATTCTTGCTTGAACTCCTCGACGTGCTCTTTCCGGTACTGGCGGAACGCTTCATTCACCCGCGGTAAATCCTCGGGATGCACGATATTCCCTAACACAACCCGACCACTGATGAAATCATCTTGGGTATATTTAAACATCTTTTGAACATTCTTGCTGACAAAGGTCACTTTCCAGCCTTTGGCCGCCCAGATCTCAAAGGTCACTGAAGGACCTCGCTCAACAATCATCTCCATTTTGCGGAGGGCGATTTCGTCACGCTGCCGCGCCGCAGTCTCCTCCACCAGTTTCCAGTACAATCTCCGATAAGTGCTAATGCCGAAATAGGTACCGACCGTAGCCACAACGGTGGCAAAAACAACCGTCAAGGCGTTTGACTCCCACAAGGTCATATTGGGGTCGATAACCCGTTTTAATAACTGAAACGAGATCATGCCCAGACAGGCAGCCAATGCCGCCATGACCAGAGAAGAGATTACCCTGGGGCCGGGGAGAATGGCAACAGATTCATTCTTCACGCTGATAGCCTTAGACAATAGGACATCCCATCAGGTATACCCGGCACGGCCATAATTAACACTTTGCAAGCACCGGTTTCCGGTTTCTCATTAATTGTCACTCATTATAGATTACTCTACCGGGTTGCCCGTTTAAGACAACCGGTAACAAACAACCATGTCATCAGGCGCTGCCGATGGTCTCGGCCAACGGGTCAAAGAAGCTTCCATCTTTTTCCGT
>JADFYA010000439.1 GCA_015233285.1 Deltaproteobacteria bacterium
AAAAAGTCAACCATCCAGTCTGGGGTCTAATCCGGGTGCGCCGGTTTTTTGCTTGCTTTTCATCCGAGATTGGCTTAACGTCGGGATAAATAGTTAGATATCAAAGGGTGCGTTTCCGGTCAAGCCAAAAGAGGGACAGGCCATAGCTGACACGACCGGGGCGAAAGGTGGGTTTGGTTTCGTCCAGCCAGGGGATATCCAGAACCTGGGGGACCCTCGGCCCCGTTGGAGATAAATTTCACCGAGACCTGCTTCGGGTTGGACCTGATAGGGCGAAGATAACATTACGGGCGCAGTTGTGGCTTGGCCGGTAATCAGCGTGGATCGACTATGCATCTTGACCTTAGAGAAGTATTTGACATAAATAAAAAAGTCATCATCTGGATCTGTTTCTTCCTGTTGATTTTTCTGCTTCGGCGGTTTTTCGGACTGATTTTCTTCACCTTTATCCTGTCTTTTATCTTAAACAATTGCATTATGTATATTTGTCGCAAGACCGGGCTGAAACGTCGGCTGGTCGTGGTGGCGGTATACTTGATGTTTATCTTTGTCCTGACCGGCGTGTTTTATTCCACCGGCCCCCGGATCTTTATCGAGTCTAAGTCATTTATCTCCCAAATCCCGCAGGCGGAAGTGAAAATTTGGGATTATTTCGATGAGGTCGGGCAAAACAACCCTAACCTGATTCCTTTTCTAACTTCTCTCAAGTCTGCTTCATCCTCAGATAAGCTGTTTGGCGTGGACCGTTCCGAAGTAATTAATTTTCTAATTAAATTTACAAATTTCTTAATGACCTTCATGTCTTACATGCTGCTGGGCATTCTATTTAGTTTCCTAATCGTGTTAGATCTGCCCAATTTCTCGCAAGGCCTCAGTAAAATGAAACACGGACGGTTTAGAGATTTTTACCAAGAGGTAGCCGATTCCGTGGCCGCTTTCGCCCTGATGGTGGGGCGGACCTTTCAAGCCCAAATGATCATCGCCTGCGTTAACACCGTTTTGACCGGGGCGGGTTTGATAATTTTGAAGATCCAACCGGTGGTGGTGCTCTCGGTCATCGTCTTGATGGCCGGATTCATTCCCGTGGCCGGGATGTTCATCTCCTCCGTACCCATCTGCATTATCGCTTTTAATATAGGTAGCTTCAAGTTGATGTTTTACGCCATAATTATGGTGACTATTGTCCACCTGCTCGAAGCCTATGTGCTCAATCCCAACATTGTCTCGGCCATCATGAAGATCAATCCGATTATTTCCGTGATCATTTTGTATATCGGGTTGAACCTGTTCGGCTTATGGGGCATGTTGCTGAGCATTCCCACCGTGGTTTACGTCTTCAAATACGCGATGAGCGAAGCCCCGTCAAACATTTCCGCTAAATATGATGAATAGTCAAGGCGCCGGCGCCGACTGATTTACACCATGATTTCCTTGGACGTCCTGCGGGAATGACCTTCGTTCGATCTCTTTATTGTGAGGCCTGACACCCGACGATGAAAGAGAATGCACTGAAATATTTAATATGCGTACTTATCTCGGCAGCTGTGGCTACAACCGCCGTTGTGATTACAAAAAAGATGAGACAGTCTAGCTACGACGCCACCTTCCAAGACGCCATCGAGGAACTCCAACATAGATTATCAGCCCGGACGATATCCAGCCCATTGGCGGGCGCGGTGATCGCCATGGGAATTAATCAGCCGGAGCTCAAAAAGGCCGTGATGCTAAAGAGCCGGGAGGGAGGGGCCGTCACCAATTCTTTGGAAATTTTGAAGCCCATTCGGCTTCGGTTCAACCTGGATGGGTTATATCTGATTGATTCTTCGGGGGTGATAATCGCACATGAAACTTCGCACAATCTCTCCACCGGGACGGACGTGGCCTTCCGACCTTACTTCCAGCGGGCCATCTCCGGAAGAGTCAATGTCTACGCCGCCATCGGCAGTCAATCAGGTGAGCGAGGCTTGTACTACGCTGCGCCCATTTATGCCGACATGACCCGTTCATCCGGAGTCGTGGGCGTAGTCTCGGCCAAAGCGCTGGGCCGACCCCTGGACTCCATTCTCAAGAGATACGGGGACGCCTCCATATTGTTATCTCCTCAAGGCGTTGTCTTCGCCTCGAGCCGGGAAGATTGGCTTTGCGCGCTATCCGGGTCATTGGACGCATCCCGGATAGAAGAAATAAAAAAGCTCAAACAGTTCGGAAATCATTTCGACACCAACGCTCCCAAGTCCATTCCATTTGACCCCACCTCATCCGAGGCTTTTTTCGGCGGAGAACATTATCGCCAGATGCAAACGCCCTTGGACTGGGGAGACCCAGCCGGCCTTTGGCGCATCGTCACCTTGTGGCGCATGAAAAGGGTTAACCCTCCTGGGCTCATTACGAGCATTGGGGCCGTATCAGTGGGCCTCACCTTGATGATCTCGCTCATGGCTTTCGGACTCCTTGAAAACCGCAAGAGGCATAAAGAGTCTTCAAGACGACTTAAGTTTCTAGGCGCGGCTATTGAAACAAGTTCGCTGGCCGTGATTTTGGCCGACCAGCAAGGATTGATACGTTGGGTTAACCCCCAGTTCGAACGACTTACGCTCTACAGCCTGGATGAATCTCTGGGCCGGAATCCCGAGATACTCTCCAGCGGGCTTGATCCGAAAGAGACGATCCGCGATCTCCAGCGCCGCATACTATCCGGTAAATCTTGGAGCGGCGAGTTAATCAACAAAAGAAAAGACGGATCATTGTATAACGTCCACAACGTCATAACCCCGGTTCTGGATGAAGACTCCCAGATTCTGGGCTTTGTCGGCCTTCAGGCAGACATCACGGAGCAGAAGCGCACAGAACAGGCCATCCGGGAAGAAAGGGACAAGCTCAGAAAGGCGTTCGCCGAGATAAAAACCCTGAGAGGTCTGATTACAATTTGCGCATCCTGCAAGAAAATTCGAGATGATAAGGGTTACTGGAACCGGATGGAGTC
>JADFYA010000043.1 GCA_015233285.1 Deltaproteobacteria bacterium
GTGAATTTCTCGATCTGGTGACTACACCGGAAACCTATTTTTTTAGAGATAATGAACAATTTGAATTTCTTAAGAACAACCTTCTGCCCCAAATAAGAGACTCCAAGCTGCAGTTGCCTTCCCCTCCACCCATTCGAATCCTCAGTTGCGGTTGTTCAACCGGCGAGGAGGCCTACTCCGTCGCCATGGCCGTGAAGGAGGCGATGCTGATCAGGGATTATCATGTTGATATTGTAGGATTTGATATTAATGAAAAGAACATTGAAAAGGCCAAGAGGGGAGTTTACCCAAAGTATTCTTTCAGGGGCGTCAGCAACGAGATAATCAAACGCTATTTTGAGGTCAAAGGTCTGAAACATCATGTCTTGCCGGAAATTAAGGAAATGGTCACCTTTTATACTTTAAGCATCTTCAAGATCAACTCATCACCCTTTTTAAGCCGTAGTTATGACATTATTTTTTTTCGGAACGTCAGTATTTACTTTGAATATGCCGATGTGGCGACCATCATCAATAACCTGGAACGAAAAATTGTTCCAGGCGGTTATCTATTCTTAGGCCATACCGAATCGCTGATGAATATTGACACCGGTTTCGTCAAAAGCCCCTGCCGGGGTGTCTATAAGTATTCTCCCGGCCGGCCCTTGCCGGATCGGACTTCTCACGTGACCCACGAATTGAGCCGGATGTCCGCGTCCAAGATATCGATGGCGCGACCCGGAGACAGCCCGGCCGCCAAATCAATTTCTTTTTTGCCGACCAAACCGTTGCCGCCTGGGTGGATAATCCCAGGTAAGGTCAAGCAAACAGGTTCCTGGTCTGCTTCAGGCAGCGATTCATCAAAAACGCCGGACATTGCGGCAACCGTTGATTCCGGCCGGCCCGGCCCTCCGGGTTCTCCTGAGGAATGCTACCGAGAGGCTGTGGGGCTTTTTGAATCCAAGAGATTTGCCGAAGCTGAATCAATGCTCACGGCCAGTCTAACCCATTGTCCTAAGGATACTCGCCTCCGCCTGATCTTGGCCAGAATTTATGCCGATTCCAACAAACTTGATGAGGCTGCCGAGTGTTGCCGCCACATTATCGGCATCGACGAGTTACAAGCGGCCGCGTATTTTTTGCTGGCTCAGATTAACCTGTCCCGAAATCGGTGGGAGGAAGCCTTAGCCAATTTTAGAAGAACCGTTTATTGCCAACCCGAGCACTTTACGGCGCAGTATTATTTGGGACTGACGTTTATCGAAAAAGGCGACTTGGAATCCGGTTGCCGGGAATTGAAAACCACCATCAAGATGATTGAGACCATGGGCCAAGATTGTTTAACCCGAGTGATCGAGGATTATTCCGGAAAGCAAATAATCAGATTATGCCGGGACCTGATTGATAAGCACCAGTTGCCGCGGCGGTAATAATCCTAATATTTCCGGGCCTGATTCTGCCGTCGGGAAATTAGTTTTTATCCTTGCGTAACTCATTCGAGGTCGTTAACGCCATAATCTCTAGCTTGTTTCAGGTAGGCCATGACCGAGAAAAAGTCCAATATTACGGACTGGAAGAAGAATCTGGAAAACCAGTTGCTGACTCCGGAGGAGTTGAGCTACCGGGCGGAGGAATACGTCAGACAAACCGGCCCCGGTGACGTGGTCGACGCCGGAGATCATTTAGATCTGGTTGCTTTTAAGCTGGAAGGCGAGAACTACGTCCTTCAGACAGACTCTATCCAAGAGATTCATAAAGCCGGAAAGATATTCCCCATCCCCAACGCTGATTATATTTGCCTGGGGGTGATGAATATTCGGGGAAATCTCCGGCTGGTCTTTGACATCAAAGAGTTGCTCAGATTGCCCCGAAAGGCGGAACGGCGCGATGACCCGGCTAATGTTACCGGCGACATCACCGCAACGTCACGAATTATTTTTTATATCGACAACGACCATTCCACCGGATTTATCGCGGATGAAGTATCCCGAGTGATTTCTGTGGACTTGGACAAATTTCAGGAAAACATGCCGGCCTTCCATGATTTGAACAGAGAGTACTTTAAGGGAGTCTTCCGGGTTGATCAAAAGAATTACGTCTGGCTGAACATTGAAGGGATTAACGCCGGGGTGAACACCCGATTGAGCATGGCCGGGTTTCAACCCGAGGGGCAGCGTCCTCCGGGCAAATAGCCGGGATATCTTTTTTCCCAATCAAGTGAGTCACAGGTAGCCATATGGATTTCGACATCGACAACATGTCGATGATGGACATATTCAAGATGGAGAGTTCCGAGCACATCGAAGAGATGTATCAGATGTTGCGGGAGCTGAAGGCTAATCTATATGATAATAGTATCATAGAACGGTTGTTTCGTCGTGTTCACACCCTTACGGGGGCGGCCCGAGTGGTGGAATTGACCGAGGTGCAGACTATTGCCCATACGCTGGAAGATGTTTTTGGGTACCTTGATAAACACCCCGATGTCATGCACGAGTCGTTTGTCGGTCTTTTCGTTGAAGGGCTGGACGCCATGTCTCAGATTGTGGATGCCGCCTCGGCCCAGGTCCCCCATCAGATCGATGCCTCAAACCTGGTATCCCGGTTGGAGCAAATCAAAGAAGGGCGGGTTGTCTTTATTGAGAATGCGTTAGACCCTGAAAAAGATGCCGATCTTTCCGGCATAAACGACGCCGAAGTGACACCGCCGGCTGTAACGGTTGTTAGCCGGGGTGACTCATTGGACATAGATTGCATGTCCATGATGGAAATATTTAAGCTTGAAAGTTCCGAGCATCTGGGGACTCTCAATCGTCTTTTAACTGATTTGGTGGCCAAACCTGATGACCAGGAGATTCTGGCCCAACTCTTCCGTAGCGCCCACACCCTTAAAGGCGCCGCTAGAATTATGGAGTTGGCTGATATTTTGTCAATAGCGGGCGCGCTGGAAAGCCTTTTCGGTGAATGGGGGAAAGACCCCGGGCTCATCAGTAAAGAATTTGTCAATCTTTGTTCCGATGCTCTAAAATTTGTTTCCATAATGATCGACGCCGGGGCCGCCAACCAGGCCTATGACGTTGATGTCGCTGGAGTGGTCTCCGGACTTGAGCAGGCCAAACAAGGCATCCCGCCGGTTGTTAAACAAGATCTCCCGGTTAAAGAGGAAGTCTCGACCATCCTCGTCCAGCCTGGCGCTGCCTCCGTTTCTGACCGAGATGAGATCGCCTTTGCTGCGGATCTGGGTGTCGGGCTTGATATCGACGGCATGTCCATGATGGACATCTTCAAGATGGAAAGCTCGGAACACATTGAAATACTAAATCGGATGCTCTTGGAACTGGAAAACAATCCCAACGACAACCAGGTTATTGAGAGATTGTTTCGTCGTGTCCACACCCTCAAGGGCGCCGCCCGGATAGTGGAAGTCTCTGAAGTCCAGTCTATTGCGCATGCCATGGAGGATCTTTTCGGCCATTTGCGGAAGAATCCCGAGTGGGTTAACGAAGCTTACATCAGCCTTTCGTTTCAGGGCCTAGATGCGGTCACATCCATTATTGACGCCAGGCTGGCCCATCAGCCGCATAAAATCGATGTGACGGATCTGGTGGATAGATTGGAGGCCGCCAAGGAAGAGCGAATTCTCCCTCCTGAGTATCTTCAAGATAAGGACCAGGCTGGAGAAGCGGGGGGAACGCCGCCGAAGAGAGCGGAGGAGAAAACGCCCCTTTCCCGATCAGCGGCTGAGATGCCGGGAGAGGGCAAATCCGCGCCATCCAGATCTGCCGGCCGCACATCGCCGCAGACCCTTTTTTCGGACAGGCGAGGACAGATCGCGGCGGAAGACCTGGGCCGGCAACGGCGCCTGGCTGCAGAACAAAAAATGATTACCCAGGAAGTGGGTGACCGGACCATCCGGGTCGACCTTCAACGGATGGACCGGATGATGAATCTTGTCGGTGAAATATATACCAGTACCGGCCACCTCCATAGATGGCGGCGCAGGTTGAAAGAGCTTCTTCGAACGGTCAATCATCTCCATAACGAGATCGGGGCCATCAACAAACTGGCCAATAAGCTTGGCCATGATTGGGCCGGCCGGGTGAGCCAAAACGATTTCGATTTTATTTCGGTGGATGAATTGCGAAACGGGCTGGCCGGGCTTGGTGACATCGCCACGATGGCCAACCAGAGTTTTTCCCAACTTCAGGAGATTCAGAGTCGGAGCGCGGCATCATTCGAGGTCATTGACAACCTGAGCGGTAACCTGGAATACCTGACCGGAGAACTGCAGAATGAGGTCCTCCGGGCCAGAATGCTTCCGGCCAATACCCTGTTTTCTCCGTATCTTCGTTTTGTCCGCGATGTTATGATTCAATCAGGAAAAAAGGCCCAGGTCATCATTTCCGGGGGGGAGACCCCGGTTGACCGGAACATCTTGGAGGTGATCAAGGACCCCTTGATGCATTTAGTGCGAAACTCGTGCGATCATGGGCTCGAAAGACCTGAGCAGCGGATCCGGGCCGGAAAAAATCCCCAAGGAACCATTTTTTTGCGGGCTTATCACCGGGGTGACCGGGGGATAATCGAGGTGGAGGACGATGGACGGGGAGTCGACCCGGAAAAGGTTAAGAAAAGGATTTTGGATGGCGGCCTGGCCCAGCCGGATCAAGTGGAAAGTATGAGCAAAGATGATCTGGTCAGTTTTATTTTTTTGCACGGTTTTTCGACCAGGGAAACCGTATCCACGACTTCGGGCCGCGGGGTGGGATTGGATGTCGTCAAGACCAGGTTGGCCAGGATAAGCGGCTATGTTCAGGTCAAATCAGAAGTGGGCCGAATGACCCGGTTTACATTGTCCTTACCCCTGACTCTGGCGGTGATTCGTTGTTTGCTGGTGACTTCCGGCAAGAGCACCGTGGCTATCCCTCTGACCCAAATTGATTCTCTGGTTACCTTTACCGGTAACGACATTACTCGGATCGAGTCGGCCGAGACTCTAAATCATAATGGACAGCTTCTGTCTTTGGCGCCCTTAGAAATAATTTTAGGCCAGAAGATCACGTCCGGCAAGGTTGATCGGCGGATGGCTATTGTGCTCAGCAGTGCGGAGCGCCTGGTCGCCCTGGAAGTACAAGGATTTTATGATGAACGGGATGTGGTGGTCAAGTACCTGGATCAACGGCTGGGCAAGATTAAGAATGTCGCCGCCGCCACCATCTTGGAAAACGGTGATGCCGCTTTTATTTTGGATGTTCCCGAAGTCATCCAGTCAATTGCAGATTTCACCGGGTCGGCCGTGATTTCCAAGGCCAGAGAGACCTTGGAGAAAACCAAAAAGGCCGTCTTAGTGGTGGAAGATTCGTTGACCATTCGTGAACTTGAGAAAAAAGTGCTTCTGGCCGGAGGATATGACGTAGATACGGCCGTAGACGGTGTAGATGGTGTGATGAAAGCCAAACAGAAGCATTTTGATTTAGTCATCACTGATATTGATATGCCTCGAATGAATGGTTTCGAAATGATTCAAACGCTCAAGCGGGAAAAGAAATATCGTAATATTCCATTTATTATTGTCTCATACAAACAGCGGGAAGAAGACAAACGGCGGGGGATGGAAGTCGGAGCCAGCCGCTATATTGTCAAGAGCAAGTATGATAGTAAACATTTGTTGGAAACCATAGACCAGCTTATTGGTTAGAGGACGGATCTATAATGATACGCGTTCTGATTGTAAATGATTCTTTGGTGGCGGTCCAGGCAATGAAGCGGATACTGGCTACAGACCCGGACATGGAACTGGCCGGGGTGGCAGCCGACGGGGTCATTGCCGTGACTATGGCGGAGTCCCTTAAACCTGACGTCATTTTGATGGACATCGAAATGCCGAATAAAAACGGGGTCGAAGCAACAAGGGAAATCATGGTCGCCACCCCCTGCCCGATACTCATCGTCTCGACTCTTTTTGATACGAATAAGCCCTTCGTTTATGAGGCCCTACGATGCGGCGCCTTGGAAGCCATCAAATCTCCCGCCATTGGTGCTTTGGCCGCGAGCGATCAGTCGGGCCAGACCCCGGGTATCAGCCCGGAAGCCAAGATTTTGTTAAGTAAAGTGCATACGATGCACTTGCTCAAAGATATCGCTGTGGGTCGGGTCCGGTTGGAAGGGACGAGAGACCGCAAGGACATGGTTCCCCTAACTGAAAAAGCCGGCCAGGGAAATCTGGCCGAAAAAGTGATAGCCATCGGGGCCTCAGCCGGGGGGCCGGGCGCAACCCTGGAAGTGCTTTCAGGTCTGCCCGAAAATATTAAGGCCGGCATTTTAATATCTCAGCACATGGACGAGGACTTTACCAAAGGGTTGGCGGATTGGCTGAACAGCAAGTCCCGGATCAAAGTCTGCGAAGCAAAGAACGGAGACAGGGTATTAGAAGGAGTGGCTTTTGTGGCCCGGGGCGGGGCGGCTGGAATGGTTGTCAATGAGGACAAGACCATTAGTTACAAATACCTTAAAGAAGGCTTAGAATTTACGCCATCAATTAATATGATGCTCCAGTCCGTGGCTAAGGTGTACCGAAACAACGCGCTGGGTGTCATTCTCAGCGGGATGGGTGACGATGGCGCCGTTGGGTTGGGCGCTATCCGGCTACAAGATGGTCTGACCGTGGCCCAAGATGAAGAGACCAGCATAATTTACGGAATGCCGAAGGTGGCCAAGGAGAAGGGCGCAGCTAAGCTAATTCTTCCGCTATCTGAAATTTCACGCCAAATTATCAAATGGGTCCAAGGGTAACTATATCAGGATATTATATTTATCGTTGACCCAGTTGCCGGTTGCCGGTCAATGACATCGACCAGCAACGAGTAACCGAAAATAGAAAATGCATTGTTGTGGAAAAAAAATTAGCTTCCTTCAGAAATGTGTGTTAATATTTTAGATTAAGGTTTGAATAATGAGTTCGTCTTTTTCTATTTTCTCGACCGAAGAGGAAGGTGGGTAGCCGAGAAGTAGCCGGCGGCAAGCCTGTTCCCCAGGATATTTTTTGTGCCGCGGCAAGTTTCTTTGGGTGTTCCGGGCCTCACGTTACTTGCATATATAACTACCACCTGATTCGGCTACACATTATGTTTAAAAGGATATTTATTAGCTAACCTGACCATCGGAGGTATGACTATGAAGGAAAGAGTACAAGCGGCCCTGGACAAAATCAGACCCAGTTTGCGTGCTGACGGCGGGGATGTGGAATTGGTCGATGTGGTGGATGGGGTCGTAAAAGTGAAACTTCAGGGCGCGTGCAGCGGCTGCCCCATGTCACAGATGACCTTGAAGATGGGGATTGAAAAAATTATCAAGCAATCCGTCCCTGAAGTCATCAGCGTGGAATCCGTTTAGTCACTTGTTTGTTGCCGGGCCTTCAACTGGAGATCAATAAAGGTGATCAGCCCTGAAGCAAATATACTAAACCGGCAGTTTTCCGCTTCCCGAATCGGCTAAGTTATAATGGCCGACTAATGTCGTTTATCCCTGTTGCCGAGCGCTGGTTAATCATCGCGTCCCGGCAATTTTTTTGGGCACGTAAAATAAAAACCGAAGAAACTCGTGGTGGCCGATCATGTCAGCTCAGGATTGACGACCTGGGTTAACATGTCGCGCTGAAATCGCCGCCGTTCCTGCCTCAGTCCGCTCTTGAACCCGGATATTCGTTTGTTCGTGTTAGTCTCTACCAGGGCTGAATTCTGCAATCCGACCCGTGGATCCGATTATTTTGTGGTTCTCTGTTTTGGCAATAATACTTATTAAATTGAGATGTTATCACCGACAGGCGATCCCCTTTACCCCGCCCGTGCCTTTACCCCTCATTTTTCAGTTGCCTCCGTCAAGATTTTATGCTAAAAAACGCCCAATTGATTTTATTGGTCACCAAGTCTCGGCAAAGTTTGTGGTTGTAGGATAGGCCTGCAACGGCTTTTCCGAAGGACGGGAACTAAATCTAATTAGGAGGAATTATGCGTTATACCAAGTTCGTGCTAGTTTCCATTCTGGCGATGTTCATGTTCGTTTGTGTTGCCAATGCTCAGGCCCCGATGGCTCCGGCTGCGGCTTCTGTGGCTGCCGATAAAGAATCTGCGGCTGCCGACAAAAAGGCTGCGGTTGCCGAGAAAAAGGCTGCGGTTGCCGACAAAAAAGCTACGGCTGCCGAGAAAAAGGCTGCCAAGAAAGCCAAGAAAGCCAAGAAAGCCAAGAAAGACGCGGCCGCTGCTGAAAAAAACTAGGGGCAATTATCTCATAGTCGTTTTTGCTCAAACCGAAATCAACCTTAATCTAGATTAAGATTCATTTCGTGTTACCCCAGCTTATCGTATCACCATAGCGCTATATTTGGGGGGCTCCTCAATGGAACCCCCCAGATTTTTTTTCAGTTTGGCAGTAAGTATCGGCCTTCGTCACCATTATGCCCTCCTCAACTCAGAAGCGGAACTCACCACGCATGATACCCCCATGGCTCTAAACGGCTCCGACCAAATTCGTGTGCGAGGCTAGAATGAGTCTGCGGACAATTGTGCAGCAGTACTTTGAGACAATCCGGTTTCTTCACCCGAAACAGATTCTCTATCGCTGCCGCCGTATACTGAAGTCCCGGATTCTGTGCTATCTCGGCGGCTTACCCGATAGAACTTATCGCCTGCTTTATCCTTCACCCGGAGTCACCGCCGGCCTCGGCCCAACCCCTCCTCCCCAGGTCTCCCTAAGAAAACTAATCATCACTCGGGATGATCTTCAGGCCGGAATTTTTTCATTCATCCACCAACCAGCGGAATATGAACCCACCGGATCTTGGGATGCCCCAGGCCAGAGTCTCCTTTGGCGATATCATCTACACTATTTTGATTATTTAACTTTGCTCACCCAAAACGACCATTCCCCCGGTGCGTCGAGCCGAGACCCGGACCTGGCCGAGAGACTGATTCTTTCCTGGCTGGAGGCCAATCCGGTGGGGCGGCCGATTGCCTGGCATCCATACACCGTGTCTCTCCGGGTGATGAATTGGATGAACTGGTATCGGTGGGTGTCGGCCCAAGGCATGCCCATTCCCGACGAATTCAGCAGGGTATTTCTGGACGGCCTTTACCGGCAACTGGTCTTCCTGGCGGATAATCTGGAATATGATGTGGGCGGGAATCATCTGCTGGAAAACCTGATGGCCTTAATTCAGGGAGGATGTTTTTTTTCCGGGCGGAGGGCTAAGACCTGGGTCGGGCGGTTTTTGGGTAAGTTAGAGCAGGAACTGGGAACCCAGGTGCTGCCGGACGGAGTTCATTTCGAGCTTTCTCCGGGTTATCATCTGGCGGTAACCGGAGGTCTGCTGAACACGCTGGCCGTTATTCGATCATCCGGACTAGAAGCCCATTTTTTGAGCGAGTACGTAAAATCTATGTTGTCCGTGGCCGTGTCCTTGCTGCACCCCGATGGACAACCGGCTTTTTTTAAAGACACCACCCTGGACGCTTCCCCGTCTTGGGTTGACCTCCAGGCTTTGGCTGCACAGCTAGGCTCTCCAGGTTTGTGTCCTGTTCATCGTCCCCCATTTGTTCAAATGCCCAGTTCCGGTTATTTTGTTTTCAATGGTCCCGGCCACAGGTTAATCGCCTTTGCCGGTAAAACCTGCCCGGACAATCTGCCGGCCCATGCCCATGGGGATCTCCTCAGCTTCGAACTGTCGGTCATGAGTCAACGCTTTCTGGTCAACAGCGGCACCTACGCTTACCAGGATCCTGTCTGGCGCAACTATTTTCGCGGGACTGCAGCTCACAACACCGTTACCTTGGATGACCGGGACCAGTCGGATTTTTGGGGAGATTTTCGGGTGGGACGCCGGGCCGGGCCGTTGTGGGTCTCAGTCCTGGATGGTCCGGAGGTTAGGGGATTCGAAGCTGCCCACGATGGATATGCTAAAACCAAATCCGCCATCCACATCAGACGAATCTTAATGATTAAAGAGACTTTTTATCTAATTTGGGACTGGATCACGCCTCTGCCGGGAAGCGGCTCGGGATGCCGAAATATAATCAGCCGTCTCCACCTTCATCCGGACATTGATATTAATTTATTACCCGGCGATCGTTTGGAACGGGGCCCAAACCTGGACACGTCCGACCCGATTATGCCGCCCGGGGCCTCAATCACAGACCGGTGCCGCCGAGTAGTCCCGGTAGGCCCCAATGGCACTCCAATAGTCACCTGTTCTCACCGATCGGCTCACCTGAATCTCGCGCCCCTGATTTATGACCGTATCTGGATCGAGAATGGGTGGTATTCCCAGGAGTTTGGGTTGAAAGAGGAAGCCCCGGTCCTGGCTCTGAACAAAGATCAACATCTGCCGGCTGAACTCTTGATCGCCCTGATTCCAGGGCCGGTGCAGTCATTCGCGGCCGACCTGAGCGGGTGGCCAAACAAAATGGAATTACACATTAACGGGGACACCTATCGGCTAAGTCAATTGGACACCAACCAGCCCGAGGCTGCATGAGCTTTGACGTCCGCCCCGCCTAATCCTTTCTGTTCAGGACTTTCTTCTTCTGGTCTTCGTATTCACTCTCGGTTATTACACCCTTATCCTTGGCATTCTTCAGGTCTACCAGTTCCTGCCCGGTAGTCGTGGTTCTGGCTTCTATATTGCTTTTGGCCCCGCCACCGCCGCAACCACTGAGGCTGATCCCCAATAGTATGGCCAAACAAAAGATTCCCGTTTGCAAGACACGTTTCATGATCTTTCTCCTCCTTAGTTTTTTGTCCATCCTTCAGGCGGTCAGGTCATTTAGCCGCGTCCAGGCATTCTCGCCGTCCGAAGGCGCTTCTCTGCGGCGACCTGATCTTATCGTCGGCTAAATTAGACTGAAACTGCGGTATTGTCAATAGTAAGAATGGACTTTCTTCGGAAACCGGCCCGGATCAATTCCCGCCGCGTTGACTTTGCCGGAAGGCTTTGATGTCTCTTCTGACCTCCTGCAATTCCTTGAACGTCCGCCTCATGTTATAAATGGCCTGGCGAGACACGTTCTTCATTTCCATTCGTTTCTGAGAGATTAAGACCAGGTGGGCGTCAATGACCGCGAATTGCTCTTTGCTGAATTTCCCTGCATTCTTGATCACAAACGTCTCCAACCGGTTGGAGAGTTTGCTAAATACTCTCGCCCGATTAAGCCTCCAGCGGAATCTGGCCGCGGTTTCCCTAAAGTTTTGAGCCGGCTCCCTCAGCGACATGGCCGCCTGGTTGACCTTTTTGCGATTACCTTCCGTCAAGGCCCGGCGCACTTTGGCTATGGCTTCAGCCACTTGTTCTGAAGACTTGCTCACCTCTTGGGCCAATTCGGTGACCCGGTCGGTCAGAAAGACAAATCGCTTACTAAACTTAGGCGCAGTTTGGGGCAGGTTCTCACGTAACTGGGCCATTTTATTATTGAGCCACTCATCCCAATTCCGTTTATCTCTAGGGAGGGCCGCGGCGGGAGCAGATGGCTGGGTGTCCAGGTCAACTCGGGTCATCTCTCCCGGTGTCAGCGTCACCTTCCCGTTCTCTCCCTCCACCTCCACCCGGCCTTGATCTACGACGACCATTGTGGCCGCATCCAGAGCCGCTGCAGTATCAAATTCAGTTCCCCTAACGCCGATTATGGCCGTAGGTGTATGAAGAGTCATCTTGATCGGTTTATTCGGTATAGCCGATTTCAATTTTGACCAGAGATAGCCTAAAATTAATCTCAATACCGGATGATTCTCGTCCTGATCGCTATTGGCCAACTCGTCCATCGACAACTGGGCTTCTTCGTTGAGTTTGAATATACCGGCGTGGTTTAGAGAAAACCAGACGATTGATGCTTTTTCCGTAGTAATTTGATCACCGGGGAGAAGAGGCATTCCGGCCTTAGCCTTTATCTCCTGATCATCACCCCGGGTCACCTTTACTGTTCCCGTAATCTGGTCGATCTGGCCGATTGCAGACTCCCGGCCGAATCCGGCCGCGGGATGGGCCAAGGCCAGAAATAATGCGGTACTCCAAATTATCCCCCAAAGGGCTCGACAAAGCATGTCCGCTATCCTCACATGGACTGGAATAATTTTTGGGTCAGCCTGTAGGAATGATGATTTTGCCATTTCTCCATAGGCTCGGTCGTCCTCTGTTTCTCCTCTGAGGCTTGCGTTTATTGTTTCCCAGGCCCTCAGGTTTGGTTGATGATGGATTGTAGCAACGGTGTGACCTTGGCCAGTTCTTGCTCCAGGTGCCGGAAGATGCGGGGAGCGTCGTCCAACATGCCTGTATTCCCAATTTTTTCTAAGTTATTGGCGGCTTCAGCGGCAGATTTGGCCGAGAAGTTTCGCAATGTTCCTTTAAGCAAATGGGCGGAGCGTTCCAGTCCTCCGCGGTCCCCTTGTTCGATTGCACTGCTAATATCCTTAAGATACTTTGGATACTCCGAGAAGAACATCCTCACCAGTTCTTTAACCAGACTGTGATCATCAAAACATCGGGTCCATAAAGCCTTACGGTCAAACACATCCGGGTCCAATTGAGTCGCTGTCGCGGCTCCCGGTATTTTATTGGCGATGGGGACCAGGTGGCCGATCAGTCTAAGAAGTTCCTCTATAACAATCGGCTTGGCTAAGTAGCCGTCCATGCCCATTTCCAGGCAGTGTTCCCGGTACCCATTCATGACATGGGCGGTAATCGCGACGATAGGTACTCTTCGGCCGGTTCCTTTTTCTTTTTCTCTAATGAGTCTGGTGGCCTCAAATCCATCCATGACCGGCATTTGAATATCCATCATGATCAGGTCGAATGATTCCTTGTCGAAGGCGGTCAAGGCTTCTGCGCCATTTTCAACGGTCAAGACGTGATATCCCTGGCGATTCAACAGAATCCGGGCCACTTCCCGGTTTATTGCATTATCTTCAGCCAGAAGAATATTGAGCCTGTGATGGGGGCCCGAGTCAACCGGGGCAATTCCGGTGGGAGGCTTATCTATTGGAGATGTCGGTGAATTAAGAATATCTATAATTCGGTTCAGCAACTCCGATTGGTTGACCGGTTTGGTCAAATAGCCGGCCAGGCCAAGCTCTTCACAGCGGATGGAATCTTCCTTATGGCTGGGCGAAGTAAGCATGATGATCTGAGGCCCCCCCAGCTCGGGGTCTTCTTTAATTCTCCGGGCCAGTTCAAATCCATCCATGCCCGCCATGTGAACGTCTATGATGGTCAGCAAAAAGGGTGTTCCCGCGGATTTGGCCTGGGCCAATTCAATCAGAGCAGTAACCGCATTATCAAAGGTAAAGGGATGAGCGTGCCAGCCGGTCAGAATGGTTTTAAGATTATCCAGGCTGGCGGCGTTGTCATCTACCAGCAAAACCTTCATATGCTCAAGCTGATCCAATTCTCGCAGGGAAACCCTGGGGGAAGTCTCTCCTTGGAGCAAGACGGGCATGGTGAAATGAAAGGTGCTGCCTTTGCCTTCTTCGGATTCGACCCAGGTGCGGCCACCCATCAGCCTGACCAGGTTAGCCGACAGCGTCAGGCCCAATCCCGTGCCGCCATGTTTCCGGGTGAAGGAACCGTCTGCCTGAGTAAACGCGGAAAAGATGTACTCCAGTTTTTCACTGGGAATACCGATTCCAGTGTCGGTAATTTTGAAATGGAGCGTGGTCTCGGCTGCGGTTTTCGGTAACGCGGCCACTTCAAAAATTATCTCCCCCCGAGGGGTGAATTTGACGGCGTTATTGATAAGATTAATGATGACCTGTTGGAGACGGATAGGATCGCCGATTAATGTGTCTGGGACGTCTTGACTGATGTCGCATATGAGTTCCAGGCCCTTTTCGTCTGCCCGGCGGGCCACTGTCTTAAGCGCATCTCCGATAATATTTCGCAATTGGAAATCGGTGAAATCAATTTTGAGCCGGCCGGCCTCAATTTTAGAAAGATCGAGCAGGTCGTTAAGCAGGGTTAGGAGCGAATCGGCTGACATCTTGACGAGATTCAGAAATTCTCGTTGCTCCGGGTCAAGGTTGGTGTCGAGGGTCAGTTCGGTCATGCCGATAATTCCGTTCAACGGGGTCCGGATTTCATGGCTCATGTTGGCCAGAAATTCACCTTTAATTTTATCGGCCATTTCTGCCAGTTCTCTGGCCCGGCGGAGTTCCTCTTGGCTCTTCCGCAATGCTTCTTCCAGGCGTTTTCGGTCTATTTCTTGGGCCAAATAGTTGGCGATCACCTGGAGGGTCAAAAGGAACGCCGAGGCCTCCGGGCGCCTTTGGTGGTCAGCTAGGGTCAGAGTTCCGATGATTTGTCCTCGGCCTTTTATGGGCACGCATAAGAAAGTGACCACGTTTAGCCCGCTTAGAATATTCTTGTACTCAGATTTTTGATCGGCCGCCGATTCACAGACGGCTTCACCGGTGAAGGCCACTGTTCCCGAGATAGTCCGGCCGACCGGTATGCGCACCGGCTCGGGACTCCAGGTCGGAATCCCGGTTGTGCCCACGTAGATCATTTCTCCGGCATCGGCATCATACAGTTCGATAGAGACGATTGGAAAGCGAAAGGAAGAGGAGAGAATTTGGGTCAAAGCACCGTAGCCGGCCTCCAACGTTACTGAAGATAGCAGAATATGAGATATGGCCGCGTTTGTCTCCATCTCCGCTTCATGTCCATTCTTTTGCGCGTTTATTAAACCGCTTGGAATCATGACCGTTCCCCTAATAGAGGATCAAACTAGTCTATAACTCATGGTCCGGGTCGCCTTCGGATTTGGTTCCCAACAAGCCGCAGATGAAATCTTTGAGGTTCAGGTTTGACAAGTCATAATCTAACGCTGCAAAACCAGGAAGTTATCAGCTAAAAATGGTCGGACCTGGTTTCT
>JADFYA010000440.1 GCA_015233285.1 Deltaproteobacteria bacterium
ATATAGTCGCCACCCCTACCCAGGGCGTTGCCCTGGGCTAACCTAGAGCGCCCTTTCAGGGCTTCATCGGAATTAACCATTTATTAGAATAGGATCCGATGACCCTACCCTTAAGTCAATGACATTGCATTATACCTGGCAGATCCTGCGCCAAAGCCGAATCGGTTGCTGGCATATCCAATTGATTAATGAAGACATGGTGACGGGCGGGCGTGATACGGGGATGATTCTTAAAACACGGGAATACCGGCTTCCCGCTACCGCCTGAAAACCCCAAGATTATTTTGATGCCGCCCACCACGAAGGGTTGTGCCTGGTCCAGGAGTTCTTGACGGATATCCAGGAAAGCCGGGAGCATACCCTGATGGCGCCGCAAGATAATTTTAGCCTCTATCTGCCGAGGCTAAACACATTGCGGCATGGGTTCATCGATTGGTCCTGGACGGCCGGTGAGATATAACGATTTGTGACCGCCTTTGATGATCCCTACCCCGGCGCCTCAACTTTTGTGATGGGCCGACGCATTTTCCTGAAAGATGTCCAGGCCGACGCCGGTGAAGGAACTTTTCATCGGTTCATGGCCGGGCTGATTTATCGTATAGTTGCCGGCACTGTCTATATCGCGGCCCGAGACGGGACCTTTCTTCTCGGCCGAGCCGCCGACGAAACCGGCCATAATGTTATCCCGGAGTTGCGCCCGGGGATGCAATTCTTCACCCCCCGGCAGCACCTCGAGGCGGCCATGACCTTTGCCGCAGATTATGACACAGAGGGTTTGGTTGCCCTGGAATAAGGTGGAACCCATGAGCTATATGATGGATTTGCTGAAGGAGATTTACCCCCTCCGACTAGCTCCCGTTTCGGAAGAGACGGATAGGTCGGTCTCCCTCCTCACCGCCGAACTGCCCTTTACCGTTCATGAATATCAATCGGGACAAGAACATAACGGATGGACTGTTCCCTTAAAATGGAAACCGGTCAAGGCGGAGATCCGAAAAGACGGCCGGCTGATTTACGACGGGATGAGACATCCGTTAGGCGTGATTAGTTATGGGACGTCATTTGAAGGTGTGGTGTCTTTGAAGGAATTGAAAAAACATCTCTATTATCACCCCACGCTTCCGGATTCCTTGGTCTATCATTGCGATTATTACTATAAACAATGGCTTCGGGACTGGGGTTTCAGCGTTCCCCGGACGCTCTACCAGGAATTACCGGAGGGAGAGTATGAAGTAGAGCTGATCACTCAGGCAGAGCCCGGCACAATGAAGGTGTTCGATTACCTTCTTCCCGGCACTCAACCGGACACAGTCATCCTTAATGCCCACAATTGCCATGCCGGCCAGGCCAATGATGATATCGCCGGCGTGGTGGCGGCCATTCAGGTCATCCGCACCTTGTCTCAGCGCAAAAAAAGAAGATATGGTTACCGGGTGATCATTGCCCCGGAACATCTGGGGACGGTATTTTACCTGGCCCAGTCCCCGAAGAGTCTGACGAATACCTTCAAGTATGCTATGTTTCTGGAAATGGTGGGTAACGACAATGCCCTGGCGTTGCAAGAATCATTCACCGGACAAAGCTTGATTGACCGGGCGGCCCATTGTTACCTGAAGCACCATCGACCGGATTACCGCAGCGACCGATTTCGAAAGATTGTGGGTAATGATGAAACCGTCTGGGAGGCTCCCGGGTATGAGATACCGTGCATTTCCCTGTCTCGTTTTCCCTATCCCGAATATCATTCCGACCGGGATAATGAAGATATTATCAAAGAAGACCGTCTAACCGAAACCGTGGACACGGTGCTGGGCATAATCGATATCCTGGAAACCAACACGACCATGACCAGGCATTTTGACGGCCTGGTCGCCCTGAGTAATCCCAAATACAATCTGTATATCTCCACGGCCGACCCCAGCCTGCGGCCCACGGTTCCGATTGACCAAAGAAAATGGAACTATCTGATGGATTGCCTAATTCGGTATTTTGATCAACAGACCGAACTCATTGACATTGCTTTAAAGCATGAGATAGAATATGCTGCTCTTTACAACTACGTGACTAAATTTGAAGAAAAAGGACTGATTACCCTGCGGGACCGATTGTGTTAGTCCGGCAATGACTGATCCGCCACCAGCAATAATGAAATATCGTCGAGGTGCACCATGGGCATGTATGAAAATAACCTGGCTCTAATCCGGGCCAGATATCCTGAGTTAGCCGCCAAGCTGGACAACACCGTAGATGACGGCACGTGCAAGGTTAAGCCGTCCAAATCAAGCATGCCGACCATGACCCTGATTCATGAGGGGCAGGAGATATTTCTCCATAGTGGCTATAACCCCCTGAAGGAGGCGGAGAGCTTCATTGAGAAAAAAGGGATCAAAGGAGAAAGAATTGTCTTGTTTTTGGGCTTTGGCCTGGGTTACTACCTGGACCGGCTGTTAGCTACACAAGGCGGAAAAGTAAAATTTTGCATAATAGTAGAAAAAAATATTCAAATATTCCGGAAAAGCATGGAAACAATCGATCTAAGCAGTATAGTCAAAAACCCCGCGGCCGAGCTGCTGATTGATCTTCCGGATGAAGAGCTGTTGCCGCGGATGGTCGCTTTTTTCAAGGTGGATTTTAGAAGGATTTGCATGATTTCATCCACCCTTTTCGTTGAACACCCTGTTATATTTAATGCTTACAATAGTTATTACGGGAAGGTGATGAAGACCTTCCGCGACTCCTGCATGACTGCTTTTCACTTTGTCGGCAATAGTCCTCACGATTCTCTGATAGGCATCGCCAACATGCTCGACAACATCGATAATATAATCGTTTCTCCTGGTGTCAACCAGGCTTACGGCGCCTTTAAGGGCCGACCGGCCATCATTGTGGCTGCCGGACCATCACTTAATAAAAACGTTCATCTGTTGAAAGGGCTCGAAGACCGGGCCTTGATTATCGTCTGTGA
>JADFYA010000441.1:0-455 GCA_015233285.1 Deltaproteobacteria bacterium
CCTTCAATTGAACCATTGCCTCTTTTGGGTTTTTCGAGAGATGAAAACTGAATAAACAATAATCAAACATTTCCTGGTGCTTAGGTGACTCATAGCTGACAACACGTCGGCCTCGGGGGTCGTAGGCTTGAAGTCCTTCCCGCATGAAACCGAGAAGTCGGACGTCGGTAATTTTCCACAGTCTCATCAGTTCCAAGCCAAGATAAAAACTGGCCATACTTTCTCCAGTTCGAGTTAAATAATTCCATAAGCGGTCAGTTGTCCTAATTGTTTTATCAATGACTTGTCCAGGTAGTTCCACTTATTCCTGACCGTTAGAAAATTTCTGGTGAACGACTCCAAGACATTTGTTATGGCGATGATCGGGACGTTCTCACCTAACTTCGCCTTTACCCAGCCGGAAAGATTTATGGGCGCTTTGGCGACTACTTGCTCCAGTTCAGCCCTTACCTGGT
>JADFYA010000441.1:510-1889 GCA_015233285.1 Deltaproteobacteria bacterium
ATCCGTGGCTCTGGGCGAAGCGTGCCCGATAATCAGTCCGCATACCTTCCTGGAACGTGTTGCTTGCGTCACCGGTACATTTTTCACAACATGCCTGGACATTGGTAAGATCGGTTTTCTTCCCCCGGCCATCTATCAAGCTTTCGACCAATTTCGTTTTAGAGCCACAGGCCATACATGTGTTGTCGGCCCATTTGACTATATCCTCAAAGTTTTTGATCATAGGTTCAAGAGAGACAGACGGACGCTGTTCTGACGTGGGTGGTGTTGGCTTTGACTCGGGATGAGCAGTGTTTGTTTGTTTCTTTAGATTTTCTTTTTGTCTTTGTTCTTTTATATAGCGCACTGGTGCGCTCACTATGGGTGCAGTTTTGCGCTCACTATGGGCGGATTTCTGCTCCGACTGCAGGCGGGGTTTGACCTGTTTAGGAGGCTTGGGCGCCGGGATGGGTGGTTGTGCCTGTTTGGGGCGTTCTTGGCCTCTACAGGGCTTGTTTTCGGACCCGATAAGTGGGGTGTAGACATTTGATCTCAGGAACCGGCGCTGAACGTGGATCTTGCCCTTACCCTGCAATCTCTTAGAGGATCGCTTAATCTGGTCGGCGGATAAAGCGGTCCACTTTTTTAGTGTCGAAATTCCAGGGTAGCAATTTTCTCCATTCCCGGTTCTCAATACAACCTGGATAAAAAGAATTTTGTCAGCCGGGTTGATGGTGTCATCAGCACAAATGGCATGAAGTTTTTCAAATACGGTAGGTTTTGACATGGTGGGCCTCCGGGATTTATTAGTCCCTGGAAGCATTGGTGAGATTTTAGGCAGGCAAAAAGCACAAGATTATTGACTTGTCTGTGGCGACAATATATAATCTTTCTTGTTCCAGCGGGCTAAACTGAAACAAAGCTTTTTGTGGCTGCCGTTCAACCGTATGCTTTCCAGGGCGTGGTTGAGAGTGGCCACAGCTTTTTTAGGGCTATGGGGTGTCAGTTCTTTCATGCCGCCGATAATAGCGTCTCTCTTTCGATTCATCAAGCACAGGTCATTAAAAAAGACCACACCGGTTATCGTCCGGCATGGCCTTTCATTTCTTCCTGCCGGAGCGTCAAACACCAGGGGTTAAGCAACAGAGGCCGGTACTGCCGCCTGGCTCCAATCTCCACTCATATACCGGGCGTACATCCCAAGGGTTTCATCGAGTCGAAATTCCAGGTCATCAAATACAATGTCGTCCCGGTCCATGTCTATATCTTCACTTCCCACAGCCAAATGGAGTACGTGGCTTAGACCTTGGAGGTAGTCCAATTGCTTCAAAATTCCTTGCTCTAGTTGATCCTTGGTCATGGCGTTTAGGCGGTTCTCTGCCTCGTCGTCTCGGTTAAAT
>JADFYA010000441.1:1904-2961 GCA_015233285.1 Deltaproteobacteria bacterium
CATGTTTTTTTCCTCCAAAAGCAAAAGAGGAGACTATCCAGGCTCTAAAACAAGCCCCCCGGCGCTCGCGCCACCAGGCGTCTCCTCATTTTGATCTTAAAGGCGTCAAAAAGCAAATAGACCATTGCGGCGGTCCTTTCCGGTTTTAGATTTTGGATGGGGAAAGATTACATGGAAATGTCGAGGAAGTCAACATTTTTCGGATAGGTGGGTCTGACCGTGTGGTCATCGGCTGCAGTAATCTATTTGTGTAACATCGTTAGTGTGTATTTTATCTTTATTAAGCAAGTAGTTATAGCTTGTATGATATGTATTTTGCATTTCATAGATAACACAATGTTATGAATTTTGGAGCAGGGGGAAGATAGATTTGTACCACAATCCAGCCAGGTTGACTAATTTGTGGCGTCAGACCAGGGTGACGATGAAAACGACTTCGTAGACATCGTTTAAAGCGTCTGGCTGGCCAGGCCAGGCCATCCCTCCATCCGGATAAAAAGGAAAAGGCCGGGTTGCCCCGGCCTTCGATGTCGGCTGATTGCCTGCTCATAGCTGGTTTTCATAGACGCTCTTGACCTCGTCCGGCTGGACGCATAAATAGGCCAGGGTTTGCCGCTGTGTACTGTGATTGAAAATGGTCATTAACTCCGGCAGGCCGACTCCAAATGTCACTCTTTGGTGATAGCCGAAGGACTTCCGCAAACTGTGTGAGCCGTAATTCCCCTTTAGGTTGATTTCTTTGCACCAGGTTTTGACCAGCTTATGAATTGTCGGAACCGTCATCGGGCCTCTTTGACCTGAGAATAGCGGATCGCAATCGGCCATGTCCTTAGGCATTGTCTTCAACCAGGTGCCAATAGCCTCGACACAAGCCCGGTTTAAGCTGATCCGCCTGGGTTTGCCGGTCTTCCGCTCTTTAAGGGTGATCTCATCCATTGGTTTCAAGCCCCGGACCTGGCCGACCGTGATCTGTAGCAAGTCGCTGGCTCTCAGGTTTGTGTTAATTCCGACCGTGAATAGAGCCAGGTCTCTGGGCCTATCGGCCAGCAACCGCTTA
>JADFYA010000442.1 GCA_015233285.1 Deltaproteobacteria bacterium
GTGGGTGGTTTATTCGGCCCGGAATTGAAGTTTGCCGGTTACGACGGCATCATTATCACCGGCGCGGCCCCGGAGCCGGTTGTCCTGTCCATTCACGAAGGCCGGCCGGAGATTAGACCCGCCGAAACACTCTGGGGCAAGGATATCTACCAGACCACGGATATCCTGGCTCAACAGGGCAAAAAGGACTGGGGACATCTGCCTCAAACCCTGGCCATCGGCCCGGCCGGAGAGAACCTGGTCCTGTTTGCCTCCATCTTGACCAACAAAGCCCATGCGGCCGGCCGGACCGGGATGGGCGCGGTAATGGGATTCAAGAAGTTAAAAGCAATCGTGGTGGCCGGTAAGAAAAAAATACCACTGGCCGACCCCGACGGGATAAAGGCCCTCAAGGATCGGCTTAAGGAAAAGTATGACCAGAGCATCATTGTGGAGACCCTCAGAAGCTTCGGGACAAATTCCCACATGGACCTGGGCCTGATGTCGGGCGACGTGCCCATCAAGAACTGGCAACTGGGCGAATGGTCCGGATCGGAAAGTCTGAATGGCCCGGCCTACAATGAAAAGCTGTTGGTGGGGCGGAAATCCTGCTTTGGTTGCCCCGTAGCCTGCAAACGGGTGGTCGAGGTGACGGAAGGCCCGTTCCAGGTCGCCAAAGGAGCCGGTCCGGAATATGAGACCGTGGCCGGCTTTGGGACGATGTGCTTAAATGATGACCTGACCGTGGTGGCTAAGGCTAATGCCATCTGCAACACCATGGGCCTGGACACCATTACCTGTGGCAGCACGGTTGCCTTTGCCATGGAATGCTACGAAAAAGGACTCCTGACCCGAGACGATCTGGACGGGTTGGACCTGTCCTGGGGCAACGGTCCGGCCATGATCGCTTTAGTCGAGAAAATCGCCCGCCGGGACGGGGTCGGAGACCTGTTCGCCCAGGGGACCCGGCTGGCAGCGGAACGGATCGGGCCTGGCGCCGCGGCCGCTCTAACCACGGTCAAGGGTCTGGAAAGCCCCATGCACGACCCCCGAGGGTCCCACGGACTGGGCATTGCCTATGCCACCTCCATCCGGGGCGCCTGCCACATGTCCAGCCTGACTTATCCGGTGGAAGGCGGGATGATCTTCATCGAAGAAGTGGAAGAACTGGCTGAGGCCATTGAGGCCGGGGAAAGCCAAGGCAAAGCCGGACTTAACGTCATTTGCCAGAACCTGGGCATGTTCTTTCATCACGGCGCCATTTTCTGCAACCTGGGCGGGTCGGTGCTGAATATGACCGATGCCCTGGAGGCCTTCAATCTGGTGACGGGATTAAACCTGGATTTGAACGAGGTGATGCTCTCGGGCGAACGGATCTGGTACTTGAAGCGGGGAATATCTAATCTCTTCGGGACGACGGCTAAGGATGATGTCCTGCCGCCCCGGCTGGCCACTCCGTTGGAGGCCGGCCCCACTGCCGGACTGGTCCCGGATATGGACTTGATGCTCCGAGAGACTTACGAGATCCGGCAATTGGATCCCCAGACCGGCCGGCCGAAAAAGGCCAAGCTGGAATCCCTCGGCCTG
This sequence comes from Deltaproteobacteria bacterium, assembly GCA_015233285.1. Next base: position 1,567 of record JADFYA010000442.1, read on the forward strand.
ACCCGCCTGGTGGAGCTCCTGTATGGGTGAGGGGGGGCGCGGTGGTTTGTTTCTCCGCCGATAGTTGCCGTCATTTGGAATCGTTCAGACTGATTGCCCAATTAGACATAGCCTAACACCCGCTTTGAGTGGGACGAGCAACCACCAACCGACAAGCATGATAAGGAGACAGCAAACACTATGACCACAGCTTCGACACTTTACACACCATCCGTCATAGCAGCGTTGAGCGAGCGTACTGAATATGAGGCCTGGCTTCTCGAGGCAGCGTACGAGATACTGAACCAGCGGCTTGAGGTTGAGGGAGAGGACGAACTTATTTATCCACCTAACGGCGGACCACCCCGTCAGATTTCAAATATATGTGTAAAAGTCGTCAACGGTGACTGGCGGCCTGGATTTCTGAAAGCTGGAGCGCCCCTTGTGTTCGTCACAGCGTTCAAGCTTCTCGACATGCTAATTGAGTGGGTACTCGTTCAAAATGGCAATACGTCGACGCACAGGTTCGCTGAAAAGATCAAGGCCATGAAGGGGCCGGTTGTTTTTCCGGATATGATAGAGACGCGCCCGTGGCTCCGGGAACGCCTTATTGCGCTTTACGAGCACCTCGAGCCGCTTCGGGGAACCATCATCCACGCTCCCCACTTCAAAACTGCGGAAGGGACCTTACAAGTCTCTATATCAAAAGTAGGAAGAAAATCAGGGTTACCTAACCACAGTGTCAATCCGAGACGATAGTTTACGAGTGATTTATTATAGTTCATTGGCCGGGCGTTGGTTATCACTAACTTCAGATCGACAAATCAACAAACAGCCCCTAACAGTATGTCAAAGCGTTTTCTCCCAACTATCAACCCGGCCGCCCCATACCCCGAACCAACAATTATTCATGATTGACCTCCAATATGAGATTCCCGTAGCCGTCCACCTGGGCCCGGACGAAGGGCGGAATGACAATGGTGTAGTCCGCTCAGTCGGATGCTCCCCTATACACGCGCGTACGCAACATAAATATGTGCAGATAAGGTTTGATAAATGTTTCTTGTCTGCAATCTCATCAGCAGTCACAGCAACTGCAGCAGTCGCATCCACTACAACAGTCGCATCCACTGCAGCAGTCACATCCGCCGCAGGAGTCACAGCAGCAGCAACAACCGGACGAGCCTCCAGAATTGCCGTCTCCAGCGGGCTGCTTTCTGCCCTTGACTCCAGAGTTCGGTACCCCTATATCCGAAAAAAAATTTTGCCGAGTCACCATCGTATGCCGTCCGGTTATCATCTGCCATAGCGTTGCCGCCACCATACCGGCAAACATCAGATTAAACCCGAGGCTCATACATTCCCGATAGCTGGTCGCAGCGGA
>JADFYA010000443.1 GCA_015233285.1 Deltaproteobacteria bacterium
GATAGGTGCGCAATGGGATGAACCAAATGGAACGACCCTTAATTGGTATGAAGTAAGACCGGGTCATGCCGTGCTGGGTTACACATCACCAGAGGGAAAGCACTATTACCTGCGACTCAAACCCGGGCCGGTGGAGCATGGCCAATGTGTGATCTTCTGTCCTAAAGCATACGACGCATATCTTGACCAGGGGCAATATGATGGATCGGGACAGATGGTGAAAGACTACTTGTGGCAAGCCTACTACTTCAAAGATTCGAATATTTTCAAATTCCAGATGTCCGGTTTCGAATTTGGTCCGGGGCAACGCTTTCTGACCATGAACGCGACTTCCGGAAAAAGTAAAGATGAATTCTATCGAACTCTTCTGGTCAGCGACACCGGAGTCTGCTGTTTCATCCCCACCGGCGACCTGGCTTCATGGCTCATCGAAACTGTAACTCCTTGGCAATAGACTCAATTTACCCCGCCCTCTTAACCGGGGGCGGGCATCGACCAAATTGCCTGAGCCCTTGCGGAACTGGACAAAGCAATATATATGTAAAGCAAACTAAGGAAGCATGCTAACGAGGCCACCCCAACCGGTCAGACGACCCCTGGAAGAAATGAACATAGATGAACGATAAAGCACTTACCCGAGGTGATGGGCGACGTCCCGACCAGTTGAGGCCGGTTGAGATAATCAAGAATTTTATCCCCCATGCCGAAGGCTCCGTCTTGATCTCCTGCGGCCAAACCAGGGTCATCTGTACTGCTTCGTAGGTTAAATGTCCGTTTATCAAACCTTGAATTTAGCGACGATATTCTTCAACCTAACCGCTAAGTCGTTAAGCTTTACCACACTGGTATCAACATTTGCACTGCTGGTAGACATTTCCTTCGTTGCTTGATCGACCTCGTTAATATCACGGGCAATTTCTTCAGCCACAGTCGAACTCCGGACCACCTTCTCCGTAACCTCGTGTATTTCCTGTGATGCCTGGCTGACGTTCGTCGAAATTTCCTTGGTGGTTACCGACTGCTCTTCAACCGAAGTAGCGATTATGGCTACCATATCGTTGACCTCGACGATGATCTTCGATATCCCATCTATCTCCCGAACCGTCCCGACAGTCGAATCCTGAATACTTTCAATCTTCTTCTTTATTTCCAGGGTAGCATTCGCCGTCTGCTTGGCGAGTTCTTTAATTTCATTGGCAACAACGGCAAATCCCTTCCCGGCTTCCCCGGCTCGCGAAGCTTCGATGGTCGCGTTAAGGGCCAGGAGATTGGTCTGTTCGGAGATTTCGGTGATGGTTTCGGTAACCTTGCCGACCTCTTGGGCCGCCCGGCCAAGATCATCGATTTTTTGCGAGGCGCTCTTTGATTTGACCACCGCCTGTTCACTGATGGAACGGGTTTTCCCCGTGTTCTGCGAGATCTCGTTGATGGTGGCGGTCATCTCTTCGGTGGCCGATGAGACCATGCTGACATTGGACAAGGCCTGTTCAGCAGCAGCAGCGACCGACTCCATACCGGCGCTCATCTCTTCCGCGGCAGATGCTACCGATGACACTTTTGAAGAGGTCTGCCGGGCTCCCTGAGACATCTCCCGGGCTGTAGCCGACATCTGTTGGCTGCTGAAGGCGACGTTGTCTGAGGCGCTTTGCACGTCCGCAACCACTTGTTTGATGTTTTCAACCATCCGCTTCATGGCGGCATAGACGCCGGTCTCGGTCCTTTTGTTGGATTCAAATTGAACTGTCAGATCTCCGGCCGCGACCTTTTCAGCAATAGCGGCGATGTAATCGGGTTCTGCGCCGATTTTTTCCAATAGACTGCGGGTAATCCAGATTGCAATCAAAAGAGAAACAAAAAGAAGGACAATCATGCCTGTGATTATAAGTTTTATTGCCTTTTCTACTGCTGCAGCAGCGGTTTTCCCAATGCCATCGCTAAGTTTTGTTTGCGTTTCAATCAACTTGTTCAGTATGTTAACAGAATTGGCTCCAGAAACAAGAATTGTTTTCGCACGGAAATCCCTGGCTTCTTCCATCTTGCCGGCCTCCATCAATTCAAACCATTTAGGACGCGCCTCTTTATATTGGTGGTAGGCTTCCGTTAACTCATTCAGAGTACTTTTGGCTTCATCTGTAAGTGAGGTTCCGGCATACAGTTTCAGATTATCATCGATGATATCGAACCATTTCGGACTATCTTCAATTATTTTTTTCCTCGATGCCGGCTCCGGCACAGCAAGATACTGCGAAATACCATAACGGAGTTTCCAAACGGCGTCTTGTGTATTTGCGAGATAGCGTGTCCCCAGCACCCCGCTCGAGTTCATCTTGTCAAGCATCGAAGATAGGTATATTGCGCTTATCAGACCGGTAATCCCGATACCAATAGCAAAAAAAAGCAGCACGCCTACAAGCAGACTCATTTGCGCCTTTACGGTCATTTTATAAAACATTTCTTTCTCCATTTTCTTTCAATCCGCCTCTTGACCAAATCCAGCAAAAGAGCCCTTAAATATATACATGCTCCTATAAGAGGTTGGAAGCCCAATCCGCCGAAAATTCCGTCAAACCCTTGGTGTCAACTTAACTGTAACCTGAGTTTGGCGAGTATGTCAAGGGCACGTTGTTGGACCATCCCCTGGGCCGGATAAATTGACCACATCTGACTATTGTCCTGGATGTTAAGTTCGGGGCGGTGGTTTGTGTCGCGATGGTAAAGGGCTCGAAGCTCTTGCACCGTTTTGGTCTATCGACATACTCTGATCACCCTGTCTCCGCAGGACCATTGTATTTAAGTTGGCTTCTTGCAGATTGCCTGAGCCCTTGCGGAACTGGACAAAGCATGATATATGTAAAGCAAACTAAGGAAGCATGCTAACGAGGCCACCCCAACCGGTCAGACGACCCCTGGAGGAAATGAGCACAGATG
>JADFYA010000444.1 GCA_015233285.1 Deltaproteobacteria bacterium
ATCGAAAAATCCAGGCAGGAATACCTCAGAGCGGCCAAAATGCCCGGTATCAAAGTGATCGGTGTGGATTTTCACATCGGTTCGCAATTGACCAGCCTGGAACCGTTCATGGAAGCATTGGTCCGGATTAGATATCTGATCAGCGTCTTGCGGGGGGAGGGTTTATCCATCCAGTATCTGGATATCGGCGGCGGGTTGGGCATTACCTATAACCTGGAGGAACCACCGCATCCCGATGATTATGCCAATGCCATTATTGTTGGAACCGAGGACCTGGGGGTCACCCTGATTATGGAGCCGGGTCGAGTCATCGTGGGCAACGCCGGGATCCTGGTCACCCGAGTCCTCTATATCAAGCGAGGGGAAGCCAAAAATTTCATTATCGTCGACGCCGGAATGAATGACCTGATTCGGCCGAGTATTTATAATTCCTTTCATACCATCCGGGCTGTGGCCCAACCCCAATCCGGGACGATGGTCGCGGATGTGGTCGGGCCTATTTGCGAATCCGGTGATTTCTTTGCCAAAGACCGGGAGATTCCGATAGTCTCTCAGGGACAATTACTCTCGATCATGAGCGCCGGGGCCTACGGGTTCAGCATGTCCTCCAATTATAATTCCCGCCCCCGGGCCGCGGAGGTGATGACCCACGGGGCTGAATACCGCGTCATCAGGGAGAGGGAGTCTTATGATGACCTGACCCGCCTGGAAACCGTTCCCAACTGGGTCGAGTAATCTGCATAACCCGCGACACGTAACGAGGGCACATGGATCCTGCAGTCATCGATAACCTTGAATTTTACAAAATGAGTGGAAGCGGTAACGACTTTATCCTGATCGACAATCGGTCCGGGATAATCGGGAGCCACCTCGCCCCTGGTCTGGCCCAGGCGGTGTGCCGTCGCGGCGTTTCCGTCGGTGCGGATGGGTTGATCTTAATCGAGACCTCGGCCGGCGCCGACTTTAAATGGGATTTTCTCAACTCCGACGGCAGCCGGGCTGAGATGTGCGGCAATGGGGGCCGATGTGCCGCCCGGTTTGCGGTACTTAAAGGAATCGCCGGGTCCAGGTTGACTTTTGAGACTCTGGCCGGCCTTATCCAGGCTGAGGTAAACGGAGGGCAGGTGACTCTGACCTTGCCTCCGTCCGGTGCAGCCAGGCTTGATTTCCTTGTGGCAACCACATCGGGGATGTTGACCGTTTCGTTTGTCAATACCGGGGTACCCCATGCAATCATCCTGGTGTCCGATATTAATGCGGCTATAGTCAAAGAAACGGGTCGGGAGATCCGCTTTCACCAAGATTTCGCCCCGGCCGGGACCAACGTGAATTTTGTCTCGGTGCAGGACCCCCATCATATCCGGGTGCGAACTTATGAGCGGGGGGTGGAGGATGAAACTCTGGCCTGCGGGACTGGATCAACGGCTTCAGCCTTGATCACCGGTCTCAAAGGCTTGGTCAAGTCGCCGGTAGAGGTGACCACGACCGGGGGAGAAATCCTGACCGTTCACTTTAGCAACGACGGAAGCACGGTGACGGATCTGAAATTGACCGGTAGCGCTCGGGTCGTTTATTTGGGTAAGTTCACTCGTGAAACAGTTTTTGCCCCCTGATGGCCGAAGGCGGACACAAAAAACATGAATATAAACAGCACCGCCTAAGGAGTCCACAGGAGACACGAAAAAGCGTTGTGCTGTTTTTTAGGAGGATATTATGATTAGCGGCGCCATGGTGGCTATTGTGACACCATTTACCAATGGGCAGCTCGATGAGGACGCCCTGCGGGCCTTGATTGAATTTCAAATTGAAAACGGGACCCATGCCATTGTTCCCTGTGGGACCACCGGTGAATCAGCGACCCTGTCCCATACCGAACACAAGAGGGTGGTGGAAATCACCATTGAACAGGTGAAAGGCCGCATTCCAGTCATAGCCGGGACCGGTTCCAACAATACGGCCGAGGCCCTGGAATTGACCCGACACGCCAAAGCCGTAAAAGCAGATGCCGCGCTGATGATCACCCCGTATTACAACAAACCCAGCCAGGAGGGCCTTTACCACCACTTCAAAAAAGTGGCTGCGGAAGTGCCTATCCCCATTGTCCTTTACAATGTCCCCGGGCGGACCGGCGTGAACATGCTCCCGGAGACGGTGGCCCGCTTAGCCGAGATTGACAATATTCAGGGGATTAAAGAAGCCTCGGGAGATATGGCCCAGATTGCCGAAGTGATTCGGGCCTGCGCCGGCAAGCTGAATGTCATGTCCGGCGATGATTTCCTGACTTTACCGGTGCTGGCGTCCGGGGGGACCGGAATAATCTCCGTGGTCTCCAATGTGGCTCCCAAAATGATCTCCAGCCTGGTGGATGCCTTTAATCAGGGCGAGCTGGCCACGGCCAGGGAGATCTATCTCAAATCTCTGCCGCTGTGCCGGGCCATGTTCCTGGAGACCAATCCGGTGCCGGCCAAAACAGCCCTGGCCCTCATGGGCAAGATCGGTCCGGAAATCAGGCTGCCACTGTGGTCCATGACCTCGGCCAATCAGGAGAAATTAAAAGGCTGTTTAAGGGAATATCAGTTGCTCTAGAATAATTTTTTGAAACCATGAACCTATCGAGACGTGCCTCCGGGCGCGTCTTCGAGTCTTATCCATAAGAAAATCTTCTTACCGGCTCAAGCTCGATGGCTTGAGGATGGCCGGTGATCAGGAGGCTGATATGGTGAACGTTATTTTGGCTGGACCGTGTGGTCGGATGGGTGTTCGAATTGCCACATTGCTGCTCGAAGAGCATGATATTAAGCTCACCGCGGCTTTTGAAAAGGCAGATCATCCGGCTGTGGGCGAGGACCTGGGAGATAAGCTGGCCCTCTTGCCGTATCGGCAGATAACTATATCCGGTGATTTAAATAAAGTG
>JADFYA010000445.1 GCA_015233285.1 Deltaproteobacteria bacterium
TGACGATGCTGAGGCTTGGTTTAGCAAAGGTGTCAAGGGCCACGTTATTTGACCACCCGCGGGGCCAGATGAATTGACCACTTTTGATTTTTGCGCGGCTGGTGATTAGCCCAATTTGATGTTTTTTATCTCCTCAGACTCCCACTCTTTTTTTGGGGGGTGTGGAGGGGAGACGGAAGGAGTCCGTAGGACGACTGGAGTCTCCCCTCCATGGTGCGATCCTCCTGGCTTTTCTTTTTCATTCCTTGCCGGTATTCAGCTTGTCCCTGTTACTCTGCCCTGGGGTAAGACGGCCCCTATACGAATCCCCTTCGATGACTATCAGATGAGCGTTTTGCCGAAGCCTGTCCACCGCCGCTTGAGCCATCACCGGATCAGGGAACAAGCCCAACCAGTCCTGGATAGGCCGGTTGCTGGTGATGATATTCGAGCCTTTTGATGTCCGCTCAGAAATGATTTCGTAGAGGTCTTCCGCCTGGTGTTGATTGAATGGCTGCAACCCGAAGTCATCCCAGATCAGCAGATCAGGGCTCAGATATTTCCGAATTACCTTTTCCCAGGACTGGTCCGCTCTGGCTGCATAAAGTTTTCTGAACATTTTGCCGGGCTTGACGAAAAGAACACTGTATCCCTGACGGCAGGCCAGATGTCCCAATGACTCGGCTAAATGGGTTTTGCCCACTCCGGTCGGACCACAGAGAATGATCGACTCCTTATGCCCGACAAAGCTACAGGTGGCCAAATCCCGAATAAGGCTGGATTTGAGTTTCGGAACCGCATTGAAATTAAACCCTTCAATCGTGTGGTTGTCGTCAAAACCGGCTTTCTGGATGCGTCGAGCTAAGGCAGAGGCCGCTCGGCGTTCGATTTCGTCTTGAAAAATGAGCTGGAGAAACTCGACGAACCCTAACTCCCCGGCTTGCGCCTGGGTCAGCCGGGCCTCCAACGTCTCAAGAATACCGGAAAGCCTAAGGGTCCTTAGCTTGTCCTGGAGGTGGTGATCAATATTCATGATTGACCCTCCTCGCAGACTAAGGTACCGGCATAGTAGGCGCCGGATCGGAGAAAACTCCGTCCTTGTTCCGACAGGAGAGTGGCCGGCCCCATTTCCGGTTGACGGCGGTCTTCCAATCCCAATTCCAAAATTGATTTCAGACCATCCAGCCTGAAGTTCCCAAAAGACAAGGCCCAGCCACAAGCCGCATCCAATCGTTCCCGCCCATATTTTTCACGCAACCGGATAATCCCGTGCACTTTCCGAAGATTCTTAAAGCTATGTTGCTTCAGCAGGAGGTCTACCAACTCATGTGCATGATCCCCTATCTCCTGGGCCTGAAACCTAAGTTTCGTTGGTTCCGGCATCACATAGGCCAATTTCTCCTCCGGCAGATCGGTTGGATCGGTCCGGCGGTAGCCTGGATGAGGCGCCGGAAGGTGGGTCTTGACCAACTTTTCCTTGTCAAATATTTGGACCTGCCTGGAACTTCCTTTCACCCAGACCTTCCGCCCAATAAACCGGCTGGGCATGGAATAAAAGGATTTTTCAAAGAAAATATAGTGATCAGGATGAACGGTGCATTCCTTCCAAACCGAAATTTCGAACGGCTCATGAGGTAGCGCCTTGAGGGCGGACTGTTCGGCTTCACGGAAAAGCTCGTAGGGCCGCCTCTGAGTTGTCCCATGAACCTCCATCCCGATGCCGTCACGACACCAAATCAACCCAAATTTGTTGGCCTCAACGATGTCGGACAAGTTGCGCCCGGCTAAAACCTGTTGCCGGACCACAGATACCTGTCGTTCCACTTTTCCCTTGTGTTTAGGCATCCTGGCCTTAGCCGGATCGGCTACGAAGCCGTAATGTCGCTCACATTCGGCATAGGCCCGATTCATGGTCGGGTCGTAGATGTCGGCTTTGATCACCCCGGACTTCAGGTTGTCCAGGACGACCGTCTCGGGAACTCCCTCGAAGAACTCAAAGGCCCGCCGATGGGAATCGATCCAACTGGGCGAATCTTGGGAAAAGACAAATCTGACAAACCGGTGCCGGGAGAAGGACAACACCATGATGAACGCCCAGGCCTTTCGCATTCGCTGCGTTTCCGGATCGAACAGCATTCCGGCATAGCCATAATCCACCTGGGCCTGACGACCGGCGGGGGTCTCTATCCTGACCGTTACCGGCTTCTGACCAAAGGAAAAGTGCTCTCGCAAATACCGCTTGACCGAAGTGTATCCGACCTGACAGTGATACTCGTCCGATAAAAGCCGCCAAATCTGCTTGGCCGTAATATCCTTGCAGTTGAACCAGGTGGTTATCTGGTCATGATATGACTCTAACAACCCTTGGGCGGGCGCCTCCCGAACACACCGATTCTCCAGATCGCCCCGGCCACAAAAAATCCTGGCCAACTCATCCCGGTCGGGCAAAGCGTCCTCACGCCTGATTCCCCCTCGCTTGCCTATCTTCACGTATTTCTTAACTGTATTCCGAGACAAACCTAACGACTTAGCTATGCCCGAAATGCTGTGCCCCTGATGCCAATGATAAATCGTCTCGACCAATTCCGTCATGGTGATTGTCCTCCTGGCCATGTCTGCCTCCCTTGCAGCAACTCATTAAACGTTGCTCAAAGCTTAGCAGATTTTGACTGGTTACGGCTACTCACCAGTGACGGCCAAGAATCAATCCCACCACGGGGGTGGTCAATTTATCTGGCCCCGCGCTCTCCGGCCTGGTCAATAATATCTGGCCCTAGGGGTGGTCAAATAAGCTGGCCCCGAACACCTCCAAGATGGTCAATTACCATGGCCCTCGACATACGGCAGATATTTGTCATCATTCACCACGAAACTGTTGCTGTTGAAACTGCGGGTGAAGGAGATCATGGAACCGATTGGAGGAAGATTC
>JADFYA010000446.1 GCA_015233285.1 Deltaproteobacteria bacterium
GCCGATCAGGTTAATTGGTGGGCCCACCTGGATTCGAACCAGGGACCGACCGGTTATGAGCCGGTGGCTCTTCCAGCTGAGCTATGGGCCCCCTCAATAATTCTTCCCCTATCCGACAAAGGGCAGAATGAGATACTACCCCTTGTTCTCGGACGATGTCAAGAAATAAAACGACGCTGAATTCATTTCGCTAGTTTTCTATAAAGCTCTTCAGCTTGCGGCTGCGGCTGGGATGGCGGAGCTTGCGCAAGGCTTTGGCCTCAATCTGGCGGATTCGTTCTCTGGTCACGTCAAAGTCACGCCCCACTTCTTCCAGGGTATGATCGGCCTTTTCCCCGATGCCGAAACGCTTTCGTAATACCTTTTCTTCCCGCGGAGTAAGTGTGGCCAGGACCTTTCTGGTCTGTTCCGACAGGTTTCTTTTGATCACTGCGTCAGACGGTGACATTATCTTTTTATCTTCGATAAAATCGCCAAGATGGCTATCTTCCTCTTCCCCGATGGGCGTTTCCAAAGAAATAGGTTCCTTGGCAATTTTCAATACCTTGCGGACCTTTTCTAAAGGAAACTCCATTTTCTCTGCGATCTCCTCCGGAGTTGGTTCCCGCCCGATTTCCTGAACCAGATACCGCGAGGTTCTGATGAGCTTATTAATTGTTTCAATCATATGAACCGGAATACGGATAGTCCTGGCCTGATCTGCGATGGCCCGGGTAATCGCCTGACGGATCCACCAGGTGGCATAGGTGCTGAACTTATAGCCTCGTTGATACTCGAACTTATCGACCGCTTTCATCAGGCCGATATTCCCCTCCTGGATCAAATCCAAGAATTGAAGACCCCGGTTGGTGTATTTCTTGGCGATACTGACCACCAATCGGAGATTGGCCTCCACCAGCTCAGCTTTGGCCGTTTTGGCTTTTGTCTCACCCTCATTCACCTGGGCCAAGATCCCCCTCAGCACAGGTGATTTCATTCTTACTTCCGCTTCCACCCGTTTGATCCGGTTCCGATGCTCAATTATCTTCTTTTCCATGTTTTCAGGCCGGTCGGCACAGAGATTCCGAATCAATCCCTCCAATTCTTCAGTCATGGTGCAACAGATCCTATCGCAGCAACCTTGAGCCCCGTCCCGTTCAACCCCGGCCTTAATCAAAGCCGCTTTAATCTGCCTTTCCGACTGTCCGATTTTATCGTTATAGCTTCCGAGTTTATTAACAATGCTGTCTAACTGTTTTTTCTCTAATTTCAAACCACATAGCAAATCCGAAATGGCCTGGCGGTAGGTCTTGATCGTTTCTTTAATCTTAAGCATTTCTTCTATGGTCAGAACCTCTTCATCCAGCCTCGTTTCCAAGTCCCTGGTATTTTTATGAATTTGTTCCGCTTCAGTGATCAAGGCAATGACCCGTTGCCGTTTATTCTCCGTTTCAATAAAACTATCTTCTTCATCAACATCCCGAATTAGTTCCTTAATCCGTAAACGTCCTTGCTTCAATTTTTCTCCAAGCCGGATAATCTCTTTAAGTCCAATGGGAGACTCCAGAATGGCCTTCATGACTTCGTTTTCGCCTTCTTCTATCCTTTTGGCTATTTCCACTTCCCCTTCACGAGTCAGAAGCGACACCAAACCCATTTCCCGTAAATACATCTTGACCGGGTCAGTGACCTTACCGCCCATATCCAGCTTCAACTCGTCCGCGTCAGGTTCTTCCTCTTCTTCTTCCTTTTCTTGAATCTCTTCTTTAACTTTTCCCTTGATCTCCGAGATATCGCTGACAATCTGGATGTTCATCTCGTCGAAAAGCATCATCATGTCGTCAATGGCCTCAGTTGAGACCATTTCCTGTGGCAAGGCATCGTTTAGCTCTTCATAAGTCAAGAAACCCTTTTCCTTGCCACGATTGATCAATCGTTTCATCTCGTCAAGGTTTTCGTGGTTCGACATGTGGTTCTCCTTTTACGTGGAGGAGACTGATAACTCATGAAAGGAATAATCATATCTAAAACCGGGGGGCGGTCGGCCCGGACCGAACCAAAAGTGGGTCTGCCCGTTGACCGGCTTCCCGAGTCTTTTCATCAACAAACTTCGTTACCCGTATTGCCGTGAGCCTGAAGGGGGATAATTCCCCTGGTCAGTTATCTGAACTCAGCTCACCGGTCATCGAAAACGAGCAAATCATCATAATATTCTCATGTAATACACCGACGTAGGTGTCGGCTAGTCATAATCAGGATACATCACTGCAGTGTTTCCGAACTAAGTGCAAATGTATCTTCTTGTATTTAAAGACATTGCCTTGTGGTTTCATCAGGTCACGGTTGGTAAAATCTTCCTGTAACTCCTCGTCTAAGGAGCATAACTGCCGCACTTTTCCGATTATGGCCAAGGCGATAATATGCTCATCATTTGACACGCACCGTCCAGCCGTCTTAAGTTCTTGTGTTTTTGAATCTACTTCTTCATCCGGGACCTGCCTGGTTTTCCCGGCCCGGTCCAACTCGACGAGGTATTCCGAAAAAATGCGGAGCTTCTCATATTCTTTGGTCAGGTGCCCTCCGTAGACCAAACGCGCCTTCTTCTTGGATATGGCATCGTAGATCGGTTTGAAATCCGGCAGTTTCACCTCAGGAAAAATTTGGGGGACGATATTTACATCAATAATTAAGCACATTACCGACTTGTCCTTTGCAACAGTTCGGTTTTCTCCCTCAGAAAAAAATCTCGGTAACCCGTGGGTGCATTGAGAATATTCCCATATTCATCCAATCGGATGGGGTGCACCTTTGTTTCCACGCCCTTCTTCTCGAAATACAGTATGGCTACATCATCCGGTTTAATCATGCCCTTAGCCACTTCCTGACGGACCCGATCGACAATGT
>JADFYA010000447.1 GCA_015233285.1 Deltaproteobacteria bacterium
TGGGCTAACCTAGAGCGCCCTTTCAGGGCTTCATCGGAATTAACCATTTATTAGAATAGGATCCGATGACCCTACCCTTAAGTCAATGACATTGGGCCGCGGAGGTCAATCGAATCTGGAGGTAATCATGAGTGCCGCCGTCATAACCGAAGCAACTCAATACCTTACCTTTACTCTTGAGGAAGAGGATTTTGCGCTCGAGATCGGCAAGGTTAAGGAAGTGTTAGACTACACGACTATCACCAAGGTACCGCGGATGCCCGAGTTTCTGCGCGGAGTGATCAACCTGCGCGGCAACGTGGTGCCGGTGATTGATTTGCGACTGAAGTTGGGCATGAGTGCCATCAAAAAAACTGTGGACACTTGTATCGTCATCGTGGAAATATTCATAGATGGGGAACTAACCCTGATGGGTGCCCTGTCTGATTCGGTCAAAGAGGTGATCGACTTAGACCCAAGTCAAATTTCTCCACCACCCCGGCTGGGCACCAAATTGGACAACCGGTTCATCGAAGGAATGGGTAAGCATGGGGACAAATTTCTGATTATTCTGGATATCGATCTGGTGCTGTCCTCCGACGAACTGGCTGTGATCAAGAATACGTCCGATCCGTCGAATGCCTCGCTGCTGACCGAGGTTGCCGCCTCCGGTGCAACGGCCGCCGCATAGTGTACGGGGCACCCCAACCAGGGCCTTCGCCTTGGCCGGCGTCCTTGATTCCCAGGGCTATCGCCCTGGGCTAACCTAGTTCGCCCCGTTGGGGCTCTTATGAAAACGCCATGACCGTCTTGGATCGGCCTGGAAATTTCTTCCATGAATAACACCGGCCGCCGCCGGGGTCCCTTACTTATTTGGAATCGGCCATTTTCTTTAAAAATCATCCGGTTGCTCAGCAACCCAGGCTGCCGCTCCCTTCTATCAGAAACGGTTATTACCGAGCTATGCAGGATAAATATTTAAAGAATACAGGTGATTCAGGTAGTTCCATGTCTGACAAGGATTTTCGTGATTTCAGCGTCCTTGTGTACGACCGATGTGGTATCCATTTGACGCCGATAAAAAAGACCATGTTGAGTATGCGGCTGGTCAAGCGGATGCGCTATCTTGAGATGACTTCATTTCGGGAATATTTTGACTATGTGTGTACCCCCAGAGGTCAGGCTGAAGAACTGATCCATATGATCGATGTGGTCACCACCAACAAGACGGATTTTTTTAGAGAACCGAAGCACTTTGACTTCTTGACCAAAGAGGCCCTGCCGACCCTGCTTAACTCTCGACGTCAGGCGGCATTGGGCAGATTGTATGTCTGGAGTGCGGGCTGCTCCTCGGGCGAAGAGCCTTATACCCTGGCCATGGTTTTGGAAGATTATTTATCCAAGAATTCCGGAGTTGACTTCTCCATTCTGGCCACGGACATCTCCTCCAGGGTTTTGGCCACCGCCCAACAGGCCATATATCGAGAGGAGACAGTGGACCCCGTTCCGATTGCATTCAAACGCAAATATCTGATGCGGGGTAAAGGAAGCCAGGTGGGGTTTTCCAGGGTAGTGCCGGAACTGCGTCACCACATCGGGTTCCAACGCCTCAACCTCATTGAAGGGGATACCTTTGATCTCAAAACGCCGATGGATATAATATTCTGTCGCAACGTGGTGATTTACTTTGACCGCCCCACTCAGATAAAACTTTTTGCCAAGTTTTACGCGCAACTTGTCCCAGGGGGGTATATGTTCATTGGTCATTCCGAAACCCTAAACGGGATTAACAACCGATTTGTTCCGGTCTCCATTTCGGTTTATCGGAAACCAGGATAGGAGTTCAGGTTGCGTGTTCCGAGTTGCGTGTTCCGAGTTGCGTGTTCCGGGTTAAGCGTTGCGGGTTTCTGATTCTGTATCTTGGGTTTCGAGTTTTTTGTTTTTCGTTTCCTGTTACGGATTAAAGGTGCCGGCGCCGCGACCGCGATTTTTTGCGCAAGATTATTTTGGCTGTGGCATAATTGAGATACTTAAAAATTGCTATCAACAACCCGTAACCCGTAACACGCAACCCGCAACCCGTAGCTAAGGAGTCGTAGTTGGATGGGCAAGAAGATAAGGGTATTGATTGTTGATGATTCATCGGTTGTCCGTCAGGCCCTGGAAGAAGTTTTGAACTCCGACCCGGCCATAGAGGTGATGGCCACGGCGTCTGATCCATATGTTGCGGCTGAAAGGATCAGGCACGAGGTTCCCGACGTCATCACCCTGGATGTGGAAATGCCCCGGATGGACGGCATCACCTTTCTTAAGAAGATTATGAGCCAGCATCCGATTCCGGTGGTGATATGTTCCAGCTTGACCGGAGATGGAGCTGAAACCACGGTGAGAGCCTTGCAGTACGGAGCAGTCGACATCATCAATAAACCCAAGATGGGCGTGAAACAATTCTTGGAGGAATCGCGGATAACCATTTGCGACGCGGTCAAGGCCGCGGCTCGGGCCAGATTGCGCCCCATATCTTTGCGACATAGGCGGGTAGAAAAAAAACTCACGGCCGATGCGGTCATCGCGCCGCCTAAGAGCCAGGCCATGGTCAAGACAACGGAAAGGATTGTGGCCGTGGGCGCGTCCACCGGTGGGACCGAGGCCCTGGCCCAGTTCTTGGAGGCATTTCCCCACGATTGCCCCGGCATCGTCATCGTCCAACACATGCCGGAGAATTTTACCAAAAGTTTTGCTCGGCGTCTCAATGATATCTGCCGAATCGAAGTTAAGGAAGCCGAAGATGGCGACCGCATTCTCCGGGGCCGGGCCTTAATTGCCCCAGGGAATAAGCATGCCCTGATAGTGCGGAACGGGGCGCTTTATCAAGTCCAGATCAAAGATGGGCCGCTCGT
>JADFYA010000448.1 GCA_015233285.1 Deltaproteobacteria bacterium
CAGGATCCGGAAACGGCCGGGGCCAAAAACATGCTCATTCTGGTCGTTTTCCAGGCGGTAGGTGGATCTGAGGTGCATCGTATCCCCAAGATGTCATCCGGGTTGCGGGCAATGCCGTTAAGTTAAGGGTGCAGAGCGTATTGGAACCATGTACCCAGGGTGGCGCTTGAGATAAAATACATACCATGCCTTGAGCCTTTAGTCAAATGAAAGTTAGGGAAGGTTCAATCGCCGTATTCCGCATAACGTCAAGCCTGATGTCCTTAAAATCGCGTGTGGCCGATTATTGTGGGAACCGGGGGCCGGCCGCCGCGTATTAATAATTGACTGAACAAAACAAGGGAAGCAACCAGGCGTCAGGTCGTATTTTTGTATTCCGCTAAAGTAGTTGGTTGAGAGTTTATCTTAATTAAACAACTTATTCTAGCTGATGTGAATCACTAAGGCCGAGAGTATCTGAATGGAAGACCTCGCTGTTATACGAAGAGTCAAAGGGGGAGATATAGATGCTTTCTCTGTATTGGTGGAAAAGTATCACCGGCGTCTGCTGAATTTCATCTTTCAGATCACCCGCGATAGTAACCTGGTAGAGGACATCGGGCAGGACGTTTTTTTTAGCATTTATAAATCGATAAAGAATTTCGATGAAAGCCGGGGAACTCCATTTTCCGCCTGGCTGTTTATTGCTGCCCGAAATCGCTGCATCGCCGAATTGAGGAAAAGAGGAAAGAACGAAAGCATTGCCTTAGACGAGGTCGGTGAATTAAGGTGCCGGGCTGAAACGGCAGAGGAAACCCTTCTTGGAAGAGAACGGGAGTTGGCCCTGGAAGCTTCTATGGCCCAACTGCCGGAACCTTTTCGGTCCGTCATCATGAGAAGCCTGCACGGAGATTCTCCTGATCAGATCGCCACGGCGGAGGGAATCCCGCCGGGGACGGTTAAATCGAGGCTTTTCCGGGCCAGAGAAAGAATGAAAGAGCTGGTAAAATGTTATTTAATGGGGGAAAATGATGCACGAATTTGAGCCGTCCAAGGATTTCGTGGGCCGGGTGATGAGGCGCATACAGGACTGGGAAACGCAGCACCGGGTGGCAAGATATGTTTTTCCGGGCGTTCCGGATAGGGCCTTGACCCGCTATCTGCTCCCGGCCGGGGGCATTCTTCTGGGGGTGGTTAACCTGGTCAGGCTCTGTCTCACAGTTTTTGTCCCAACTGTTTGCCGGTAGGTGCTCACCGCATACCGGACGGTGCCGGATAACTCTTAGATGTTGGGTAATGGTCGGTTATCAATCATGGAGGAAACATTAATGCATCAAAACATAGCCTTGAGGCCCAGGATAAGGTGGTCGGCCGCCCTACTGGGAATTATTATGTCGGGCATGGGACAGATTTACAATGGAGAACTTCTCAAAGGGCTCTGCTTCTTTGTTATGCCCCTCGTCACCCTGGTCGCGGGGCTCCGGCTGGCCGTGCTGCTGCCGGACCGGTACCTGTTGGCCGGAGTCGTGGCCGTCATCCTGGCGGCGTTACTCATTAACCTCGCGGCAGCGGTCGAAGCCTGGTCCAGAGCGGGAAAAATCGGGAGTCATTACTTTTTGAGACCATATAATCGCTGGTATTTCTATCTGGCCATTTGGTTGTTACTATCGGTCGCGGTCGGGAGCGTCTTTCATTACATCAAAACCAACATTGCACAGGCTTACAGGATTCCGTCCCAAAGCATGGAGCCGGCGGTCATCAGGGGCGACATGCTTCTGGCGGACAAGACTTACTATACTCGGAAGCCACCTCAGGTGGGAGATGTGGTCGTCTTTGTCTATCCTGACGACCGGAGCAAAATCTTTATGAAACGCATCGCCGCTCTCCCCGGCACGGTGATTACGCATCCCGATGGCCGCCTGGAAACCGTTCCCCATGGCCACGTCTACCTGCTCGGCGATAACCGCGGGAAAAGCCTTGATAGCCGGATTTTCGGGTTTGTTCCTCTCGGGGACGTCAGAGGCAAGATGCGCCAGATCTATTTTTCCTGTGGGGCGGAAGGCGTCCGTTGGGAACGGATCGGGATGACTCCGGGCAATTCGGCGGCTCCAGCGGAATGACAGCCACCCCACCTTCCGGAGTCAGTTGACCACCGCGGCCGGATTCGGTCATGACCAATGGGAAACCCAAACAGTCCTCGGTTAGCCGGATTCGGTCTTTGCCGCATCCAGAACTCGCCTGACCGTCTCCGCCATCTCATTAATCCCCAAGGGTTTCTTCAGTAATGCCACTATCCCGGCGTCTCTAATCTGATCCAGGCCGGTTATCCCGGCGGCGCCCGTATACAAGATGACCGGCAGTCCAGGACGGATCCTAACCACCTCTCGGGCCAAATCCACCCCGGTCAGCCCCGGCATGGTGTAATCAGTGACCACCAGATCGAAATCATCAGGTTGGGATTTGAAAGATTCCAGGGCCGTCAAGCTGCTTATTTCGGATCTCACGGTATATCCTAATCTTTCCAGGGACAGCTTCCCCCAGCGGGCTAATTCTGCTTCGTCATCGACAAAAAGAATTTTCTCCGTCCCTCCGACGATGGTTACAGAGACTTCTCTAGACTCCTCAAATATACCCCCCTGGTATTTGGGCAGAAAAATGGTGAAAATTGATCCTTTTCCCGCTTCACTGTGAACATCGATAGCCCCACCGTGACCTCTGACTATGCCGTCCACTACGGCCAGGCCCAATCCGGTCCCTTCACCTCGTTCTTTGGTCGTGAAAAAAGGATCAAAGATGCGGTCCAGGATATCGGGGTCAATCCCTTGCCCGGTGTCGCTTACGGTGAGTTTGATGTAGGGCATGGGTTCCAAACCG